>PMJA01000060.1 GCA_003158415.1 Methylobacter sp. | reverse complement strand
CCTGCCGCAAATAGCCGCCGCCAAACAAATTCAGGTGGTTCAGGATATGATACAAATTATACAACGTCTTTCTAAGACTATAACCACAATCCAGCGGCCACTCAGCCTGATAGGTCGCATAAAAATCCCGGCTAAAGCCGCCAAACAACTCGGTCATCGCCAGATCGGCTTCCCTGTCGCCGTAATAACAGGCGGGGTCAAAAACAACCGGACACCCCTGTTTATCGACAGCTGCATTACCCGCCCATAAATCGCCATGCAATAACGACGGCTGCGGCGAGTAATGATCAAAAAACACCGCCATATCGCTGCATAGACGCTCGCCATAAGTCTGTAACGCGCAGCCATAACCCTGGTTTGCCGCCAATTTTAATTGAAAACCCAAGCGTTGTTCACGCCAAAATGTCAGCCAGTCATCGCTAGGACTGTTCAGTTGTAAGGTGCTGCCGATGGTATTATCCCGACGCCAGCCGAAATACGGCTGCGCTTGCCGGTGCATAAGGGCGAGTTGCCGTCCCAACAAACAATCGGACATTTTATTCGAACTACCAAACTCAAAATATTCCAATACCAAAAATGAATGCCCGGCTGTTTGCCCGCAGACTAACGGCGTCGGGATGCGTAGCGTTTGCGTCCCAGCCATCTCCTGCAAACCTTCGAATTCGGATTCAAACATCGTTACCCGATCAGCCCTGTTTAGCTTAACAAAATAGGATTTATCATCGCCTTGCAGCCGGAAAGCCGAATTGATGTCGCCGCCGGAAAGAGGATGGGCGCGCACCAGCTTAAAAGCCTGTCCTGTTGCAGATTCTATCCGCCTTGAAATATCTGTCCAGTCCACCCGGCTTACCTATCCAAAATGCCGTAAGTTAATATAAAACTAGCCAATCGCCAAGATAAAAACGGGCTGGGCAAGGTTTTTTGAGGTTTGCCGACCAGCCTCCTATATACTATGAAACTTGAATAATACCTTGATAGCCGTCATGGTAAGCATGCCGGTAAAGTAGCGATGCCGGGCTTAGGACTGATAAGATGAATGCACATTTTTTAACAGACATAGAAATAAAACAGTTTAAATGTTTTACCGATTTTAAGGCGTCGGGCTTCAAGCGCGTTAATTTGATAGGCGGAAAAAACAATATCGGCAAGACGGCGTTTATGGAGGCTTGCAATATTAATGTTTGTTCCAAGAATATAAATACATTGATAACTTCACTAATTGACACTAAATTTTCTCGTGAAAATTTAAATTTCATTCATAAAAATATCGACTATCAAAAGCTTTTAGATACTACAAGAAGCTATGCTGCTCAATCAAATTTAAGCAATACAGAGTTTTTTATCCTGGAAAAAGATGCCATAAAAGAATATCAATTAACTATCAATGACGAATCAAAAACTATTAATGCCAAAGAATTAAATATTAGTCTTGGGCATGTTGATAACATTAAATTAATAGATAACTTTGGCTGGACTGATAATGAATTAATTAACGCTTTTCAAGCCATTCAAAAACAAGACCAGGAAAATTTGTTAAATAGCTTTGTGCGAGAGTTTGATGACAGTATTGAAAACTTCAAAGTCATCGGCGATAAGCCGCAATGCAAAACCCATGGCGAATACCGCGATATAGTCGAATTCGGCGACGGCTTGAGACATTATATTTCCATTATCTGCGCCCTTTATCGTTGTGAAAACGGTTATTTGTTTATTGATGAAATCGACAACGGTATACATTACACCCAGCTAGACCGCTTATGGGAGCTGATTTTAACGCTGTCTAAAAAAACCAACTGTCAGGTGTTTGCGATTACCCATTCCAAGGAAATGCTGGAATCGTTTGCGCGAGTAGCTAAAAAACTGGATGAGCAGGACATCAGCTACACCATTCTGGTAAAAAACAAACAGCAGGAAATTAAAACAATTGCTATGGATTATGAAATGCTGCTGGACAGCATGGCTCAAGGACATGAGGTGCGGGGATGGTAAAAGCGGCAATTTTGCACGAAGGCAGCAGCAATGATAAAACTGCGGACAAGAAGTTGATAAAACACTTACTTGCCAACCTAGGGTTTGATGCGGATACTATTTATTTTGATGGCTTTGGTTCTAAAGGCAATTTTTTTAAGAAAGATAATTTAAATTACTTGCGACTCAAAAACTTAGTGGAAGCTGGGCAAATTGACAAAATCTTGTTTATTGTCGATGCCGACGATGAAAAAGACGACGTGAAATACAAAGGCTTTGAAAATACCGAAAATGAGCTACAACGCATCATCAATGAATTAGGTTTTCAAGATATTGCGCGTTTTTATATCGTCTGCGACCCTGTTACAAAAACGGGTTATTTGGAGTCGCTGATTTTAGCCTCGCTACCGGAAGACAAGCGAAAATGTATTGAATGTTTTGTGGAATGTTCAGAAATAAATCCCAAGCAGATTCATAAAACCATTATCAACAATCTTTACACGATGGCCTATCCAGAGCCGCCTTATAACTTCGAACATCCTCACTTTGAACCGCTAAAAACCGAATTAACCCATCTGTTTACATAACGCCAAGGCTTAAGTCAGACCAAGGTTCAGTCTTTTCCAGACAAAAAAGGCACAAAGGTGACGGCTTCCAGTTCTTCTATATCATAACCGCTGGTCTTGCGGGTCACTCGCTGTAGGGTTTGCTGTCCGCTCTCGCCTATGGGGATAACCATCACGCCGCCTACGGCCAGTTGCTGCAGCAATAGCAGCGGAATTTCTACGGGCGCAGCGCTCGCGAGTATGCCGTCGAACGGGGCATAATCCGGCCAGCCCAGGTTGCCGTCGCCGTACAGATAACTGATATTTTTAAGCTTCAAATCCCATAAATAGCTTTTCGCTTTGCACTGTAACGGCAGAATTCTTTCAATGGAATACACCTGATCGACCAACTGCGCCAGGATGGCGGTTTGATAGCCGCAGCCCGTGCCGATTTCAAGCACTTTATTCAAATGACCCGATGATCCCAACAGCAGTTCGGTCATTTTGGCGACGATGTAAGGCTGGGAAATGGTTTGATTGTAACCTATCGGCAGCGCCGTATCTTCATAAGCGCGGCTGGACAGGGCTTCATCCATAAAAATATGCCGGGGCGTGTCGCGCATGACCTCCAGAACTCTCTTATTGTGTACGCCTTGCTCCGATAAGCGTTTAATCATGCGCTCGCGGGTACGCAGGGACGTCATGCCTATGCCTTGCAGACTGGTATTCATAGATTTTCCTCCGTCGGCAGCCATGCCTTTAACGCGTCAATACGGTCATACCAGGTTAAGTCGATTTGCAAGGGCGTAACCGACACATAACCTGCATTAATCGCATAAAAGTCGGTGCCGGGGCCTGCATCCTGTTCGGCACCCGGCGGCCCTACCCAGTAGATAATCCGTCCACGCGGATCGGCGCTTTTGATGACCGGCTCCGATTTGTGCCGCTGTCCCAGTCGTGTGGCCTGATAGCCTTTTAAGTCTTTTATGGCGACATCCGGCACGTTGACATTAAGTATGGTGTCTTGGGGCAATGGGTTTTTGATCAATTGCTTTAACAGCGTGACAGCGACGTGTGCAGCCGTGTCAAAATGGCTGGGATTGCTGCCCGCCAAAGAAATGGCGATGGCGGGCAAACCTAAAAATCGCCCCTCGGTTGCTGCGGCGACCGTGCCGGAATAAAGCACGTCATCACCCAGATTAGAGCCATGATTAATGCCTGCAAAAACCATATCGGGTTCTCTATCCAAAAATCCGGTAATCGCCAAATGCACGCAATCGGTAGGCGTACCGTCCACTTTAATAAAACCGTTATCCATTGTATGAGCGCGTAAAGGCATTTCCAGCGTTAAGGAATTGCTGGCGGCGCTACGGTTTCTATCGGGAGCCACTACCGATATGTCGGCATGTTTGCCCAAGGCCTCGGCTAATGCAGTCAGGCCTTCAGCCAAGTAGCCGTCATCATTACTTAACAAAATATGCATTATCATTCGCCCTGAAGCAAAATAAGCTTTAGAATCGGACATCTTAGCAACAATACTTAACAAAATCAGCTTTCGTGGCAAAAAAAACGCTCACCTCAGAAGACAGTGATTTATTTCGCCATACTATCGGTAAAGTTCGCCCGGTTCTGAACGATAAGGTATTGTTAAAAAAAGACCATAAACCCAAGCCTTATCCTAGGCCTTTAGCTACTGATAGTGAAAGTCCATTTAGTGACTCGGCAGCAACAGAGCTTGAACAAGTCGGGCTTGAAGATAGCCTAAGCTTCACCGCACCGGGCTTGCAAAACAATGTCTTAAAAAAATTGCGTCGTGGTTTCTTCGGCCTGGATGCAGAGATTGATCTGCATGGATTAACCAGCAATGCGGCTCAACAACAGTTGCTACATTTTTTACATGACTGTGTCGATGCCGGTTGCCACTGTGTGCATATCGTTCACGGCAAAGGCTACCGTTCGGTCGACAACCATCCTGTGTTAAAAAATAACCTTAACCTGTGGCTAAGACTACACCCCGATGTCCAGGCCTTTTGCTCGGCTCCACCCAAAAACGGCGGCACAGGCGCGGTGTTTGTCTTATTGCGGCTGGCGGAAAAATACAGCCGTCACAATAATTCCGAGTCATGAACCCTTTCTTTAAAAATTCCAGACGGAATCGTAAATTTTTTTGATGTGTATAGGTATTTATACGAATAGTTTATATATTTCCAAGCGATTAGAATTCTTGCCACTCGGAACGGCGCTTTTTAAGTCCCATCCGAATGGGAGTTCATCTGAGCCTTATCGATGATCTCTTACAATAATCCTTTCTAATATCTTTAACGTATCGAATATATGAAAACTCAATCAATNNAGACATAACATCAATATGTTAATTCATACCATACAACATCCGGATTTTGGCGTCGCGGCCATCATGGAAGAAGCGATAGGCGGCGGCACTTTAATTTACGATCAATGCGTCCAATCAATGCACACTTGAATAGTTCGCCTATCAATTCGCATAACAATCGATGCAATCAAACAAATTAAGCTGTTCTGGTTTTTGGCAACAAGATTTCCAAACTATGGCAGCTTAATCTTTAACCTATCCCTCAATAATCTCCCGCAACACCGATGTCGCATAACTGCCTGTCGGCAACGTAAACTCCAGCTCTAATGTCGTGTCGTTAATAAACCGCCAGTGTAAATCCTGCACATTGACACGCAATGCACGCCTGTCTTTATCGACTGCACAGGCTATCAAGCCTTGAGCCAACTCCGGATATGTATCGATAATGCCTTGCTCTATGCCCAGCGCATCCGCCGACACACCGGCATCGCCCCTGCCCCACAAAACACCGGTAGGATGGATGTCTTTCGCCTCCAATCGCCGGATAATTTCAGCGTCCGGTAAATCAGATTTAAAACAGCTGTGCGAACGGTCAAATTGGTAAGTGTCGCCTGCAACAGCTTGATTCCAGCTATTTTGACTCACCCGATAAGCCAAAATCTGATTAAACAAATACGAACGCGCCGCCGACAAGTACAGGCTGCGTTGCTCCCGCCCGACTTTTGCACCGGCAAACATTGCCAATGCTTTATTAACGTTTTGACCTTGATTACCGAACCGTTGCGGGCCGTAATAATTGGCGATGCCGAAGGTTTTTATCGCTTCCAATTGCCGGATGGTTTTATCTTTATCGCCTTGCCAGTCGCGAATGACGAGTTTAAAACAGTTGCCTGACAAGACGCCGCGTTTTAGTTTTCGGGCATGACGCACGGTGTGCAACACTTTCATGCTGTCGGTTTCAAACTGAGTCCAGTCCGGGTCGGCCTTACCGGGCAACCAGACGCTAAACCATTGGCTGGTGACAGCGTGCCGGTCTTTTAACCCTGCATAACTGACATCGCGCTGCCTAACATCGGCGTATCTGGCCAACTGGCGTGCGACATAATCGGTGTTTTCGCCGGTTTTTTCGATGAACAAAAACACATGCTCACCAACGCCGGACGGCTCAAAAGCCAGATTTTCCTTAACGATAAAATCTTCGGGAACACTTCGAATGTTGCCGAGGCCGGAAGGGTGTCCATAAACGTAAGGCCAGACGGGAATTTCAATAGTTTGCATAAATTTTAAGTTACAGTCATTGATTTGAATAATGTACTTTACCTCACCTTCCTTGAAAGAAATTGGCCAGTCGGATTATTCACCCGGCTCTTTCAACGTATCATCGTCTTTCAGCGATTGGTAGTATGCAAGCCAACTTGAGATTGCCTCCAGTAACTCGGCAGGGATTTCATCCCGGTTCAGCATGCCTGTGACAATTGCGCTTCCAACTTTAGCCGGGACAGTTAGGCTAGCCAATTTCCCCGCCTATCCTGTCGAATGAGAAGGGAAATAGTAGACTCATGGAAACCTAGGAACAGAGTTAAAGTACCGTAAACCTGTTCAAGGTTATTAAGCCATATTATTTAGCTTGAAAAAATAGTGCCAAAGCCGCTGCTCTATCAGCACTGACTTTTTGCGCGTGAGGACGGCTTTCTACCAATTTAATATAGCTATCAATACCCGGTATATTTTCTGCCACCAAATCTTTACCATAAAGCGCTTGGCTAGCAAAGGCAATAAGTTGTAAATGCGGCCAAGCTACAATATCGGCTGCCGTAAACTGTTCACCCAAAGCATAAGGAGCACATTTTAATAGGGTAGCCAAGCCTTTTAAGCCAGTGGTGACTTTAGTTTCAACTTCATCTTTAATTTCTTGGGAAACTTTGCCACCAAACAGGGCTTCGCCATAAATACGTCGGGCAATTAATTCTACATTCAACTCAATGTGCTGAATAAACTCCCTGACTTTAGCGCGCTCAAAAGCATCTGCTGGGTAGATAGGGTTGGCTGGGTAGGCATCTTCCAAATATTCCAAAATAGCTTGTGATTCAGATAAAAACTGACCATTCGCTGTTTTAATAAACGGAATTTTCCCCAGAGGTGAACGTTCTAAAAAGTCTGCATCTTGGCTAGGGCGGGTAGCTTCTTCAGTAAATGCTATTTGTTTTTCTAATAAAGTGAATTTGACTTTATTGTAATAATTGCTAATTGCAAAACCGTACAGGGTAATCATAGATTTTCTCCATTGTTAGTGATACAAATAATAGACGAAACAGACAGATCTGTCTATTGACACTATACAGACCTGTCTGTATAGTTGCAAATTATTTTTGCACTCTAGCTATGCCACGCAATCTTAAAGACCACATCCTACAAACCGCTTCCGAGCTTTTTTATCGTCATGGCATAAAAGCAACAGGTATAGACACTATTGTTAAAGCGAGTGGCATTGCCAAAATGAGTTTGTATAAATATTACCCATCCAAAGATGCTTTGGTATTGGCCTATTTGCAAACGAGTGCGGACTGCATGCGGAATAGAATCTTAACGGGGATAAATGACAAAAACTTTAATCCACAAGAAAAAATATTAGCGATTTTTGCAGTGTTTGACGAAATGGTTGCTAGTCCTGATTTCCGTGGCTGCCCGTTTATTAATGCCGCTGTAGAATATGCGGATGTGGATGGCCCCATACAACAGGCTGCTGCTGATTTTTACCGTGAGTTTTGTCATCTATTAACCGACTTGGCTAGACAAGCAGGCTATAGTGAACCGGAAGAACTGTCTACGCAGTTATCTATATTGCTTGCAGGAGCAACTACCCGCGAACAAATACATAAAGGTTCGGGTGCCATGCGTAGTGCCTATAAGGTCGCTGAGACTTTACTTAAGATAAATTCGGCTGAAAAGGCTTTAACTGTATCAGGAAAAACGCCTTTAAATAGAGTTGAAATCAATAAGTTTTAGCGTGTTGAATAACAATTGCAAAATTGTGGCACTTGCGCACCTTAACATTTTGCGGGTATCGACCCATAGGCGACAGCAGATGAAAACGTGTAGGTTGAAAGAAATTGCCCTGTCGGATTATTCACCCGGCTCTTTCAACGCATCATCCTCTTTCAACGATTGATAGTATGCCAGCCAACTTGAGATTGCCTCCAGTAACTCGACAGGGATTTCATCCCGGTTCAGCAGGCCTGTGACAATGGCATAAGCAACAGTCATGTCATGAGGCAAGTAGTTATATTTTTTATACAACTCGCGTGCAGGGCCGACTTCGAATTGATGCAGTCGGTCGCTAAGTTCACCGTTACTTATCCCACCCTCGCGCCATTCGGTAAAGCCCTGATCCAGCTTAGCCAGTTCACGGTGCAATTCATGCTCATAAGCTCGCGCCATGTACTCGCGGAGCAAGCGCTTAATGTTTTTTGGATAGTTTTGCATGGAACGCTAGTCCTGATAGGATCATTTTTATGATACGCGCCTACGTGGCTGACTACGCCTTGCGTAGATGTTAAACTGAAACGATAGTTGTGGGCAATGGACAAAATTAGTTCACTGCAAATTCGATAGAACCGTTAAATAACGTACAGGTGTTACATCATGAATTATTGGTTGGTTCGCGCAAAATGGGACGGCGTAAAAAATAAAAAGGCGGAGTTTATCAATAATGATGAATGGATAAACGGTTACGATGACAAATTCTTGGACATTGTCAAACGAGTACAAGTTGAAGATATTTTATTATTAGCCGAAGAATCAACCGTTACCCATTACGGAAAGTGCATAGAAAATGTTCAAGATGGCAGACACTTGACGGTTGATAAATGGATATTATTAAAAGAACCTATCAATTTTCCTGCAACGGGAGCCTATATAAAAACAATAGTAAAAGTAAACGATGAGGATTTAATAGATTCCGTTAGGAATGAAATTGAGAAAACGCTTATCAGCAATGATATAAAAATTAAAAGTATTTCTATAGAAAACTTTACCGTATTCAAGAGCGAAACTTTAGATTTTTCTGATGGCTTGAATATAGTTGTAGGTGAAAATGGCACAGGGAAAAGCCATTTACTGAAATTACTCTATTCTTTGATTATGAGTATGAATCGTTTTGCTTACTCGTATGCAGATTATTATGAAAGGAAAATGTTTATTGAGGAGGCTATATCGGAAGCTATTGAAATAAGTTTAATGGGAATTTTCAAGCCTGATAAATTGGGTAATTTGAGGAGCCATGATAAATATGATTGTTTAATTAGTATAAATTTTGACCGGTATTCGATAGCATTTAATTTAGAATCGTATCTTCGCGGTCTCGATAAGCCTAGGTTTTCTGTAATTCCCGATGATCAAATTAAAAGTATTAAAACAGAAAGATTACCAACAGATTTTTTTGAAAAAAGCAGTGTATTTATTCCAGCAAAAGAAATGCTTTCTTTTTATGAAGGATTTGTACCTTTATATGAAACCAGAGAATCCTCTTTTGATGAAATCTATTATAACTTGGCAAAATCATTAGGGTTGTCAGCCTTAAAAAATATTGAATCTTACCCGGTAGAAAGTAAGCTGTTATCCCGGTTGGAAGAAATACTGGAAGGGAAAATATTATTAGAGCGAGGCCGGTTTTATTTGGTCTCTAAAATCGGACATAAAACCGAAATTGCTTTAATTGCCGAAGGCTTGAGAAAAATAGCCACGCTTGCACAACTGATAGCTAACGGCTCCTTGAATAAAAACAGCATTCTTTTTTGGGATGAACCCGAAGCCAACTTGAACCCTAGATTAATCAAAAAAATGGCGGAACTTTTGGTTGAACTTAGCCGCGCAGGAATGCAGGTTTTTATTGCAACGCATAGCTTATTCTTAGTTAAAGAAATAGAGATTCTAAGAAGCAAAGAAGATAAAGTTAAATATTTTGGTTTAGGGCTTAATCAAGGAGAAGTTAGAGTCAGTCAAAGTGAGGACTTTGAATTTTTGGACGATCTGGTTATTTTGGATGAAGAGCTTGAGCAAGATGGCAGGTTTTTAGCTAAAGAGGAAGATTAGGTGCCGACTATTAAAGAAGGGAATCTATCTTTTAGCTTTGAATTTGATGCCATAAAATTTGATGATAGTGCGTACTACAGGGATCATTTTGTCAAAATTCAAAACGGTATTGGCGCGATTGATCTGCTGGCCGTTAATGACGAAACAGGTTATTTAATCGAGATAAAGGATTATAGGCATCCCAATACAGAAAATTTGAATCCAAGTGATTTAATTGAAGCTATTGTGAACAAGGTGGTATCAACTTTGGCCGCAATGTTACCTATGAAAAATAATGCCAGCATTCCAGCAGAAAAAGAGATTGCAGAAATTTTTGCTAAAACGTCCCAGACAAGGGTTGTGTTACATATTGAAAAACCTCCTGCGAGGCGCACATTAAAACAGTCCTGTTACAATTTTCAAGAAATAGAAAAATCCTTAAAAAGAAAGCTAAAACCGATAGACACTCATCCCAAAGTGGTTTCTAAAGATAATTTAAAAGGTTTTCCTTGGGTAGTGACTGAAATTTAGATTACAACGCCAACCGCCCTGCCAATAAATCAAAATCAGCGCCGTCCAAATAAGGCAATACGCCCAGCAACGGCGCAGACAACGCTGTTTTAATGGTCTGTATGTTTTCATCACGATTCAGCAGAGTGGGATCTACGCAGACAGCTATCCAACCGGCGCAGGGTAGGCCGACGTGCTGTATCGCCTGATAGGTCAATTTTGCATGATTGATGCAGCCCAGGCGGATGGCGACCACCAGGATGACCGGCAACGCCAGCGCCTTGGCCAAATCGCTAATATCCTCAGTGTCATTCAAGGGCGCATACCAGCCGCCTGCGCCTTCGACCACCACGATTTCAGCCTGTGTTTTCAGGGCATTAAAACGTTCGACCAGCAGCGCCAGATTGACTGGATTGTCGATGCCCGCAATATGCGGCGAGACCGGTAATGCGTAGGCGTAGGGGTTGATCAGGTCATAGTCCAGTTTTACGGAGGCATTTTCCTGTATCAGCAAGGCGTCTGCATTTTTCAGTTGACCGTCCTGATGTTTCCTCGCAGGGTACTCATTTTTATGCACAAGTCCAAGCGATGGACTCCCCCCTTTTTCAAAGGGGGGAACCTGAGTGCGATTGGTTGCAGCGTATTGAAATGTGCAACCCGCTGCCACCGGCTTCATGCCGACGACGGTTTTTCCTTGTTGCTTAAAGTAACGCATCAGCGCTATCGTCGCCCAGGTTTTGCCGACGTCGGTATCGGTGCCGGTTATAAAATAGCCGCGTTCCATATCGATTTACGCCTGGGCAATCACGGTGATGACTTCGAAGGTTGCGGGAATCTGGCCTGCAACCCGGTGTTTTTCGTATTCCGCAATCATTTGCTGCATGGCGGCTTTGGTGGTGATTTTATTATTGCGGCCTGCCATCACATGATGCGCGCCCAGTTGTTTCAGCTCTTGCATCAAGCTCCAGACGGTATCATAGCGCGAGCTATACAACCTGCTTTCAAGCCGACAGTTGTTAAAGCCCGCGTGTTGTAAAAACTGTTGCAACTGCGTTTCGCTGTAAAACGTATTAACGTGATGATAGTCGTCAACGGTTGCCCAGGCGCTTTTCAATTCCTGCAAGGTTTGCGGGCCGAAGGTCGAAAAAACCAGTCGACCTTCGGGTTTTAGCGCCCGTTTAATGCCGGTAAATACGGCGTCGAGATCGTTGCACCATTGCAGGGCGAGGTTGGAAAATACATCGGCTATACTGTGTTCCGCAAAGGGCAGCCGCTCTGCATCGGCGCAGACATAGAGTACATTGCGCTGCTCGGTCAGCTTGTTTTGCGTGGTTTGCAACATCGATAAGGCGATGTCCAGAGCTATTATGGTTTCATGGGTTGCATGCGCCAACAATTCGCCGGTTAAAAAACCGGTACCGCAACCCAAGTCCAACACCGTGCCGGTCAGCTGGCTTATATCGATAGAATCGAGCAGTTCCAGTCCGACGGTGCGCTGTAATGCGGAAACCTTATCATAAGTTGTTGACGCAGCGGAAAACGAGCGCTTGATTCCGGTTTTATCTAGGTACATGATTTTCCATAAATCGGGAAATAATCGCCAAGACATCTTGCGGATGGGATAAAAACGGTGTGTGCCCTGCCTTGGCTATGATATTAACGGTGATGTCAGGCGCCAGCGCCTGCATGCTGTGTCCTGCGCTGGCGGGAACCAGGGTGTCCCGCGCGCCTAATATCACCGATACCGGCATTTGAGCGGCGCTTAAAGCAGGCCGCAAGTCGGCGTGTTTGAGTATGTTCAGGCCGCCTTGCAAGGTTTTAATATCGGGCGAGGCACATTCCATGACCGCCGATTTCAGCACTCTCAACAAAGGTTTGTAATCGGGCAACTGCATAACCTGTAAGGATAAAAAGCGTAATAAGGTCGCCTGACAATCGGCATGCAATTGGCCAGCGAAAGTATCCAGCAAATCGACTTTCATGCCCGGCCATTGCGCGGTTTTGGTAAAGGACGGATTTCCCGCCAGCAAAACCAGCGAGTTGACCCGTTCGGGATAGCGGCGGGCTATATCCAGCGCCACCGTCGCGCCCAGCGACCAGCCCAGCCAGCAGCAGCTGTCATCGGGAGCGGCATTCACCAGTGCATCACCGACCTGCTCCAGGGTAAAGGCGTCGATGTTGCCGCTACGCCCATGCCCCGGCATATCGATGCAGGTGACCCGGTAGTTTTGCGCCAGCTGTAGGGCAAAATCCCGCCAGATGCCGCTGTGCATGGCCCAGCCATGCACCAGCATGATGGGCTTTCCTTTACCGAAGGTTTGTTGATGAATTTTTGTCATGTATCAAATAGGTAATCTTTCGAGTTTTTAACACTCAATGCACCACGAAAAGCACGAAGGACACGAAGTTATTTGCTTTTCTTCGTGTCCTTCGTGTTCTTCGTGGTGAAAATATTGGGGGTTATGTTTACTGCCGGGTTGCTTTATCCAGCGCATCCAATAACCGGTCTATCTGCTGTTCCTCATGCAAGGCCGACAAGGTCACCCGCAAGCGGGCGCTGCCTTGCGGCACGGTGGGCGGCCTAATGGCGCTGACTAAAAAACCGGCATGCAACAAGGCGTTGCTGATGTCTACCGCCTGTTGACTATCGCCGATGACGATAGGCTGGATAGGCGACGCAGATGCCATTAACTGCAAACCCAACTGCTCGGCACCCAGCCTGAAACGATCAGCCAGCTTTGTTAATTTATCCCGTCGCCAGTCTTCGGCAATAACGATTTTTAAACTGGCCCGCGTCGCTTCAGCGATAGCCGGAGGTAGCGCGGTGGTATAAATATACGTGCGGGCTTTTTGTATCAAGGTTTCAATCAAAGCGTCGGAACCGGCCACGAATGCGCCGAATGTGCCTAAACCTTTACCCAAAGTACCCATCAACACCGGCACATCGTCCTGCTTAAGCCCGTAATAATCCAACAGTCCGCCGCCGTGTTCGCCGATGACGCCCAATCCATGCGCATCATCCACCATCAGCCACGCATCGTGCGCTTTTGCCATCGCCGATAAGGCTGGCAGCGGCGCAAAATCGCCGTCCATGCTGAATACGCCGTCGGTGACGATCAGTTTATTGCCGGTTGCATTCTCCAGGTGGACATTGAGACTTTCAACATCAGCATGGGCATAGCGTTTAAACCGGGCGCGGGACAACAAGCCGCCATCCAGCAAGGAGGCGTGGTTCAACTTGTCTTCAAACACGGCATCGCCCCGGCCCAGCAGCGCCGACATGACGCCGAGATTGGCCATGTATCCAGTGGAAAACAACAAGGCCCGGTCGCGACCGGTGAAAGCCGCCAGTTCTTCTTCCAAAGCGTGATGGGGCATGCTGTGTCCGCAGATTAAATGCGCCGAACCGCTGCCGACGCCGTACTGGTCGACCGCTGTTTTGAACGCATCGACGACAGCCGGGTGATTCGCCAGCCCCAGATAATCATTACTGCAAAAATTGACGACAGTCCGACCATCAAGTTGCAGCTGAACGCCTTGCGGAGAGTCGATTATGCGCCGGGAGCGGTATAAACCCTGCTGCGCAATCGCCTCCAGATTAGCCGACAACTGGGTAAATGCCACCGTCATCAAGCGTAACTGGAGCCGCCGGAATACACGCCCAAGCGTTTGAATAAAGCTAGGTCATGGTTGGTCATGGGATTGTCGGTGGTCAACAATTTATCACCGTAGAAAATGGAGTTGGCCCCGGCCAGAAAGCATAAGGCCTGCATTTCATCGCTCATCTTGCTGCGGCCCGCCGACAGCCGCACCCGCGACTTGGGCATCATGATCCGGGCGACGGCCAGGGTGCGGACAAACATAATCGGGTCTAGCTGCTCCGTACCCATTAACGGCGTGCCTTCGACCTGCACCAGCATATTAACCGGCACGCTTTCAGGATGCTTGGGCATATTAGCCAACTGGATTAACAGCTGGGCGCGATCGACATCGCTTTCGCCCATGCCGACGATGCCGCCGCAACAGACGTTAATGCCCGCATCCCTGACGCGCTCCAAGGTATCCAGGCGATCCTGATAGCTGCGCGTCGTGATGACTTCGGAATAATAGTCTTCCGAGGTATCCAGGTTGTGATTGTAATAATCCAAACCTCCTTCTTTTAAGCGTAGCGTTTGCGCATCCGTCAGCATGCCCAGCGTGACACAGGTTTCCAGGCCTAATGCCTTGACGCCCTGCACCATTTCTATCACCCGTTCCACGTCCTTGTCTTTGGGTTGACGCCAGGCCGCACCCATGCAAAAACGCGATGCGCCTTGATCTTTGGCCTGCTGGGCAGCTTTCAAAACCGCATCGACGGGCATTAAGGCTTCGGGCGTTAGGCCGGAATCATAACGCGCACTTTGCGGGCAATAACCGCAATCTTCAGAACACGAACCGGTTTTAATGCTCAATAAGCTNNTTGCCAGTCATGACGGATGGCAAGTGAAACAGGGCGACTAAGGGCGGGGTTTGCAGACATTCTGTTAAGCTCCAGGGTAGGATGGGCTGAAAGCCCATCAATCGCGAACGATGATAAACTCGTCAACCTATACAAATAAAAATGGGATACAACTGGATCAATATTATACAGGATTACCTGCTGCCGCCTACCTGCATCTTATGCGGAAATGCCGGAAGCCAGGGGCGCGATCTATGCGCGGCCTGTTATCGGCGTCTGCTCAGAAATGATTTATGTTGTTATCGATGCGCCGAAACGCTGGAGCCACCGGCTACCTCGCCGATGCTGTGCGGGCGCTGCCTGAGTTCGACCCCGGCCTTTGACGAAACCTATGCGCCGTTTATCTATCAGGGCGAAATGCGCCATTTGATAACGTCGTTAAAATTCGGCGCGCATTACAAGAACGCCCGTTTACTGGGACTGTTATTGGCCGAACACCTGCAAGCCACCGCGCAAAGACCGGACTTGATCCTGCCGGTGCCGCTGCATAAAGCCCGTTACCGCGAGCGTGGCTTCAACCAAGCGATAGAAATCGCCAAAACAGTATCCAGGGAATTGCACATACCGTTAGACTTGAATTCATGCCATCGGCATAAAGACACGCCGCATCAAACAGCCTTGACCGCCAAACAGCGCAGCAAAAACATGAAACAGGCGTTCTCCATCACCAAACCTATACAGGCGCAGCACATCGCATTGCTGGACGATGTTATGACCACCGGCTCCACCGCCCATGAGCTGGCTGTCATATTAAAGAAAGCAGGCGTGAGCCGGGTGGATGTTTGGGTGTGCGCCAGGGCTTGATGGCCGGTTTTTAGTTTCTCATCGTTCGCACGTCCCGGTTGCGCTGTTTTAGCTCCTGAACCCTCGCTACGC
>PMJA01000289.1 GCA_003158415.1 Methylobacter sp. | reverse complement strand
TCAACATCCTCGTCTTCATCATCAACCCCCGCCAAGCCTTCAATGCGGTCAACGCCGATCACTTTTTCTTTTTTATCTAATCGGATAATGGTGACGCCCTGGGTATTTCTGCCGACTACCGAAATGCCGTCTACGCGGGTGCGCACCAAAGTGCCGCCATCGGTAATCAACATGATTTCATCGTTGTCATTAACCAATACCGCGCCGACCACGGCGCCGTTTCGATCCGAGGTTTGTATGGCGATCAAGCCCTGTCCACCGCGTTTATGGCAGGTGAATTCTTCCAGTTTGGTGCGCTTGCCGTACCCGTTTTCGGTAATGTTCAGCACCGTGCCTTCGCTCGCAATAATCAGGGAAATGATTTTTTGTCCTGCCTGCAAGCGCATGCCGCGCACGCCGGAGGCGGTTCTGCCCATAGAGCGCACATCCGCTTCATTAAAGCAGACGGCCTTGCCGGTGCTGCCGAACAATAATACATTTTGCTGGCCGTCGGTTACCGCGACACCGACCAGGGTGTCGTCTTCCTTTAAATCGATGGCGATTTTACCGGTAGTACGTTGACGCTCGAACTCGGGTAACGGCGTCTTTTTGACCGTGCCTGCGGAAGTCGCCATAAAAATGAATTTATTTTCAGTAAATTCACGGATAGGCAAGATGGCGTTAATTTTTTCGCCCTGCTCCAGCGGCAATAAATTAACAAAAGGCTTGCCTCGCGCAGCGCGACTGGCAACCGGCAATTGATACACTTTCAGCCAATAGACTTTACCGCGTGAGGAGAAACATAAAATCGTATCGTGGGTGTTGGCGACAATCAGCTTGTCGACATAATCCAGCTCCTTAGTGGCCGTCGCCGATTTGCCTCGCCCGCCGCGCCGTTGCGCTTTGTAATCGCTCAAAGGTTGGGACTTAACGTAGCCTTCATGGGACATGGTGACCACCATATCCTCTTCGGTAATCAAGTCCTGTTCCGATAAATCCAGTTGATTTTGGATGATTTCGGTGCGGCGCGGATCGGAATACTGGTCTTTAATCGCCACCAGTTCTTCTCTGATAATTTCCATCAAACGGGTATCGCTGCCCAAAATAAACAGATATTCATCGATTTGTTCCAGCAATTGCCGGTATTCATTGACGATTTTGTCTTGCTCTAAGCCCGTCAAGCGATGCAGACGCAAATCAAGTATCGCCTGCGCCTGGGTTTCGGAAAGACGATAAATGCCTTCGAAAATGCCGAATTCGGCGGCCAGATCTTCCGGTCTTGAGCGCGAAGCGTCGGCGCGTTCCAGCAGCGTGGAAACCAGACCGGCATCCCAGGTTCTCGCCAATAAGCCTTCTTTAGCTTCGGCAGGATTGCTAGCAGCCTTAATCAGCGCAATCATGTCGTCAATATTGGCCAACGCGACGGCAAGACCTTCCAAGATATGCGCTCTCTCACGGGCGCGGCGCAGCAAATAAATAGTTCTGCGGGTAACAATTTCCCGGCGGTGATTAATAAACGCGCTGAGTATGTCCCGCAAGTTCATACAATGCGGACGACCGTCCAGCAAGGCGACCATGTTAATGCCGAACACGGTCTGGAATTGCGTCTGTTTATAAAGATTGTTCAGCACCACTTCCGGCACTTCGCCACGGCGTAATTCGATGACCATGCGCATGCCGTCCTTATCGGACTCATCCCGCAAGCCGGAAATGCCTTCGAGTTTGCCTTCTTTAACCAGCTCGGCAATTTTCTCCAGCAAGCGCGCCTTGTTGACCTGATAAGGCAATTCCGTGGTGATAATCGATTGCCTGGAGCTGTCGCCTATATCCTCGAAATGACAACGCGCACGCAGATAAATCTTGCCGCGCCCGGTGGTATAAGCATTATAAATGCCGGCCGCGCCATTAATGGAAGCCGCCGTAGGAAAATCCGGGCCGGGTATATGCTCCATCAGTTCCGGGATAGTAATATCCGGGTTATCGATCATGGCTAAACAGGCGCTGACCACTTCCGTCATATTATGCGGCGGTATATTGGTCGCCATACCGACGGCAATACCTGATGAACCGTTTACCAATAAGTTAGGTACGCGGGTGGGCAATACTTCCGGTTGTATTTCCGATTCATCGTAGTTGGGGATAAAATTGACCGTTTCCTTGTCGAGATCCGCCAGCAATTCATGGGCGATTTTCGCCATGCGCACTTCCGTGTAACGCATAGCCGCAGGCGGATCGCCGTCGACCGAGCCGAAGTTGCCCTGCCCGTCTACCAGCATATAGCGCATGGAAAAAGGCTGCGCCATACGAACCATGGTGTCATAAACCGCCGTATCGCCATGCGGATGATATTTACCGATGACATCACCGACAATACGTGCCGATTTTTTGTAGGGCTTGTTCCAGTCGTTGCCTAGCTCGCTCATCGCATATAACACGCGGCGATGCACCGGCTTAAGGCCGTCTCTGACATCAGGTAGGGCTCGACCGACGATAACGCTCATGGCGTAATCGAGATAGGACTGCTTCATCTCGTCTTCAAGATTGACAGGAATAATTTCTTTAGCGAAGTTTGACATTGATCCCTAGATAAACTGTGTACCGATAAATGCACCGGTATGGTTTCTTGACTAAATACAACCGCACCGCTCCCGATTCCTTGCGTTAAGTGCGACCATAGACTTTAAATAACCGGAAGATTATAACACACGTCAATAGTGAGTCGAAGGTGTTGATACTTTAAGATTTAAGTAAATATTTCCGTCAGGAAATCTTCCATCGCACGCCATGAACGCCGGTCGGCATCGAGCCGATAAACTATGCCGCTATCGGGATCATTGGCAAGTGGATTGGTAAAGGCATGCGCGGTATTACCGTAAGTATGCAACTGCCAATCCGCACCTGCTACAGTCATTTCCTGCTCAAAGGCCAGCACTTGCGCAACGGGAACCAGAGGATCATCAAACCCATGCAGCGCCAAAATCTTCGCCTTGATCGTTTGATCCTGCGTATTGCCGGGCGCTCCCAGCAAGCCATGAAAACTCACTACGCCTTTCAAATCGACGCCTGTTCTGGCCAAATCCAGCGAGCACAAACCGCCAAAACAAAAACCGATTGCCGCAATTTTTTTGTCATCAACCCAAGGCATCAATTTTACTGCACAAAGCGCCGCCTGCATGCGTTTTTGCAACATCAGCCGGTTGTCCATAAACGGCTGCATCAGCCGTGCATTTTCTTCTGCGCCAGAACCCAACACACCTTTGCCGTACATATCGACCGCAAAGCCCACATAACCTAAAGCGGCGAGTTTTTTAGCCTTTTCCGCCACAAAATCATCTCTGCCCGCCCAGGTATGATTGATTAAAACAGCAGGCCTGCGACCTGTTAGCGCATCATCGAAAGCAAAGAACGCCTCCAGTGCTACATCGCCATCCAGATAACCCACGGTATTCGATATTATCGTCATGACGCCGCCTTACTCGCTAACCGTTTCATTGATGCGCCCCGTAGCCAGCAACGTATTTAAAAACCCCTCGGATGCGGCTTCCGCCATATCCAACACCCGCTCAAAGCCATATTTTCCACCGAAGTAAGGATCGGGCACTTCGCGCTCGCCCAGATGCGGCGCATAATCAAGGAAATAACTGACCTTATCCTTGTATTCTTCGGGGCAGGCTTCCATCAGTGCGGCATAATTATCATCATCCATAGCCAGCAAATAATCGAAATCTTCAAAATCGCCCATGATGACTTTTCTGGCGCATATATGAGTTAGCTCGACATCCCGCTCAAGCGCCGCACTCTGCGCCCGCAAATCAGGCGCTTCGCCGATGTGAGCCGCATGAGTGCCGGCCGAATCGATCACAAAATAAGCCTCTAAATTCCGCTCTTTAAGCCGTTTTGCAAAAACGCCTTCAGCGGTAGGAGATCGGCAAATATTGCCCATACATACAAAGAGAACTTTTATTTTTTCCATAGTCATGCCCGATTGAAAAATAATTACGGCTATTTAATGATGACATTGTACCGCTAGCGCCGTGAAATTGGCAGAGCCGGGCTAATCAAATTTTTACTGTCTCAGCATGATCAACTAGCTTATAAAGAACCGAAATAGGCCGCCAGGGCTTTTATATCCTCGTCGGAAAGATTGCCGACTATAGCCTGCATGGGGCCGTTTTTACGCATGCCTTCCTTGAAATGGCCTAATTGGTTGACCAGATAACCGGGATGCTGGCCGGCAAGCCTTGGAAATTGGCCGTTACCTTTAGCCGATGAGCCATGGCATCCTAAGCACATGTCGGCTTTAGCTTGCCCTGATTTTACCAAGGCCGGGTCGCCGCCTGCGCTGACAGGCGGCAGCCCGGAATAATAAGCCGCCAAGTTTTTAATGTCGTCATCATTCAGGTTGCCCGCCATAGCTTGCATTATGGGGTTGCTCCGGGTTCCTGTTTTGAATGCGTTAAGTTGATTGACGATATAGG
Organism: Methylobacter sp.; assembly: GCA_003158415.1. GTDB lineage: Bacteria > Pseudomonadota > Gammaproteobacteria > Methylococcales > Methylomonadaceae > Methylobacter_C. The sequence goes on along the minus strand of PMJA01000289.1, from coordinate 1,592 downwards.
TCGATTGTTGCGCCGCCAAATTAGGCCATTGGGCGCTGCCGCTTTTGCCTTTGGGGCCATGACAGCCGAGGCAGGTGGCGGATTTTTGTTCACCTGCCGTACTGTCTGCGGCTGCAACAGGAGCGCCCCAAAAACAGGCTAATAACAACGGGATGGAAAGTGCGTTTTTCAGTGCGTTCATGGTTCACCTCATGGAAGAAGGATTAAACGTTAAATGACTCTTGCTTAGGCTCCGAAAGAGCTTATAGCGGGTAGCGAACTTTTACTATACAACTAATAAGCATTGAAGACTACGGCATTTGCCGGTTTCACATGATAGAATAAAAGTTTTTGAATTATCAAAAGGATCATGCGTTTAATTAGAGGGCTATCTCATTTAGAGCCGTTTGAAAACGGTTGTGTATTGACTATCGGCAACTTTGACGGCTTGCATTTGGGTCATCGGACGGTGATAAAAAAGCTGGCTGAGCGTGGCGAGCGGCTGGGTTTGCCGGTGGTGACCATGATTTTTGAGCCGCAGCCGCTGGAATATTTTCTGGGCGATAATTCGCCGTCACGGCTGACGCGCTTGCGGGAAAAAGTCATTGAGTTTGCTAAACTACCGGTTGATAACTTACTGATAGTGCGATTTAATCGCCATTTTGCTAACGTTGACGCCGAGCAGTTTATTGATGATATTTTAATAAAAAAATTGAACGTTAAACACCTCGTGATCGGGGATGATTTTCATTTTGGCAAGGCGAGGCGTGGTACAACGCTCATGCTCAAGGAACAAGGCCATCGCCACGGTTTTAGCGTCGAGGATACCGGCTCCCATCTGATAGAAGGCCTGCGCATCAGCAGCACGCTGATCCGGGATGCGCTGGGCGAGGGTGATTTGGCGATGGCGGAAAAATTGTTGGGACGTTGTTATTCAGTATGTGGACGGGTGGCGCATGGTGATAAACGCGGACGGACAATGGGTTATCCCACTGCCAATATAAGAATGTTTAGAAAAAATACGCCGGTTAATGGCGTGTTTGCCGTTACTATGACAGGGGTTGATGGTTTGGAATTCGAAGGCGTTGCCAATGTAGGCATCCGGCCAACGGTTGATGGCGGCTCTACGGTGATTTTGGAAACCTATTTATTTGATTTTGATAAGGAAATATATGGGCGTTATGTGGAAGTGCATTTCAAACAAAAAATCAGGGAGGAAGTGTGCTTTCAATCATTGGAACAACTGCAAGCCCAGATCGAGAAAGATGTGGTTGATGCTAAAAAATTTTTTGAGATAAAAAGATTATGACGACGGATTATAAAAAAACACTGAATTTACCGAATACCGGTTTCCCTATGAAAGGCAATCTGGCGCAACGCGAACCGGAACGCTTAAAAAAATGGAACGAAGCGGACTTGTATCACAAGATTCGGCAGGCTTTTGCCGGACGCCCGCAGTTTATACTGCATGACGGCCCGCCTTACGCCAATGGTGAGATTCATATCGGCCATGCCGTTAATAAAGTTTTAAAAGACATTATTGTTAAATCAAAAACCCTCAGCGGTTTTGATGCGCCTTATGTGCCGGGTTGGGATTGCCACGGCCTGCCCAT
>PMJA01000223.1 GCA_003158415.1 Methylobacter sp. | reverse complement strand
AAGCGCACTGGCTTAGTATATCGGTATCAGTCGGGTACAAGAGTCTGGAACGAAGCGCCCGCATAGAATTCGAGTCTATCACGAAACGATTGCCATAAAATAAAAAACCGGCTTTTTGGCAGCAGAGACGCCCCCCATCTATTGTTTGGATTGGCACAATTCATTCCGGCATATTGCCTTATAAAAAATTATGATCCAAATAATTGGGGTCGGCGTAAGCATAATGCTAATATCCGTTATTGGACAGCATCAAGCTAAAGATTAATTCGGCCTATTCACAACAAAAAGGAATACCTAATGAAACTCTATTACAGCCCCGGCGCTTGCTCACTCTCACCGCATATCGTCGCCTGCGAAGCGGAACTTTCCATCGAACTGGTTAAAGTGGATTTGCAAAGCAAACTCACTTTAACCGGTGAAGATTTCCGGCAATTAAATCCTAACGGCTATGTGCCTTTACTGATACTTGATGACGGCAACCGGCTTAGCGAAGGCCCGGCCATCGTTCAATATTTGGCAGACTTGGCGCCCGATAAAAAACTAATCCCGCCAGCGGGCACTTTTGAGCGTTATCAGGTGCAGCAATGGCTGAATTTTATCGCTACTGAAATCCACAAAAGCTATACGCCGCTGTTTACGCCTGATGCACCGGAAGCTGCCAAACAACTGGCGCTGGCGACACTGACCCGGCGTCTGAACACGGTCGCGGAACAACTGGCCTCAAAGCCTTTTTTACTCGGCGACCACTTTAGCGTCGCCGACGTCTATTTATTCGTCACCCTGAGCTGGGGACATTACGTTGATGTCGACATTTCTCAATGGCCGTCCTTGGCAAGATATGCGGATAAAATTGCCGAGCGTCCTGCCGTGCAAAAAGCAATGCAGGAAGAAGGGCTTATTTAACTGGCTGGTGTTACACACATTGGGAAGGAATACCAAGAAAAAGCAGTTTGTCCACGAAAAGCACGAAAGACACGAAAGGCGAGAAACAAATTACGCAAGGGGGACATCCTTACGAGAGTCAGCTTATTGAGTCAATTTACAGCACGGTTCTTTTTTGAATATTTTCGTGCCTTTCGTGCTTTTCGTGGACACTGCGTAACGTCAGTTAATCATAAACGACTTTATATACGGTCGGCGCTGGACTTTAAGCCTACGACTGATTTATGATGTTTGGCACACAGTCTGTTTGTACGACGTTATATATCAATAACTTATTAGTGCCACCAGGAGATTCCCATGTTAGAAAATCAACAAAAAGCCCCTCTGTTCAGCTCAAAAAACCAACTAAATCAGTTGGTTAATTTAACGGATTACACGAATAAAAAAAATGTCGTCCTGTATTTTTATCCTAAAGACGACACACCCGGCTGCACGATAGAAGCTAACGATTTTACTCGCCTTGCCGACGAATTCAGCCGATACGATACTGTCGTTATCGGGGTCAGCAAGGACTCCTGCGAAAGTCATGCCGCTTTTATAACAAAATTCGGCTTAACAGTGGATTTGCTGGCCGATACCGACGGCGAACTTTGTGAAAGCTATGGCGTATGGCGGGAACGGGAAAAAAATGGCGTTAAAAGCATGGCTATCCTGCGTTCCACCTTCATCATCGATAAACAAGGCACGCTGGTGGATGTGGCTTATGGCGTAACGCCTGAAGATCATGCCGAAGCCGTGCTTGAAAAAATAAAAAGCCTTTAAGTCCACAGTCGGCTTCCCGCCTAAAGCCACTGCCCACAGTAAGGCATTAAAAACAGGAGTACAACGGCTTTAGCCGTTGTTGTATCTATAGTCAGCGCTGATAGCAACGGCTAAAGCCGTTGCACTCCNNACTCCCGCTTAACTGTGGGCAGTGCCGCCTAAAGCGGGAAGCCGCTCGTTGCAGATATGAACCACACCATATTGGGAGTACCGACATGATTCCAGAGCAAACCTTAAATCTAACCGGCAAAGTAGCGCTGATCAGCGGCGCAGGCGTTGGCATCGGGCATGCCGTGGCACTGGCATTGGGCCGGGCGGGCGCTTTTATCGGCATACATTATTACAGTAGCGAAACAGGCGCTAAAAAACTCCTGGCTGAATTATCGGCACTCAATATTAAGGCGATGCTGTTGGCCGCCGATTTGACTAATGAGGATGAAGCCAGCGCGGTCGTTGACAAACTTGTTGCCCAAGCCGGTCGCCTGGACATTTTGGTCAATAACAGCGGCGGTTTGGTCAAACGCGCCAAAATTGAAGATTGCACCCTGGAGAACTGGAACAAATCGCTNNATCCTGTCGCTCTCGGTACAAACCGGCGGCGCTAACGGCGGCGGATCTTATGCTGCCGCCAAAGGCGGACTCATGGTGTTTACGCATACCCTGGCCAAAGAATTAGCGCCGCAAGTGCGCACCAATTCGGTGATGCCCGGAACGGTGGAAACCCAACATCATGAAATCCATTCTACCGCCGAGATGATGGAGAACTATCGCAAACAAACCCCGCTGGGGCGCAACACCTTTGCCGAAGAGGTTGCAAGTAGCGTGCTTTTTCTCGCCAGCGATATGTCATCGCATATTAACGGCGCGCTGATCGATATTAGCGGCGGACGATTTTTACGCTAACCATTCTATCGATAAGCATTGCTGCTTGTTTTCTCGTATGCTAGTTTATAACCAAATTAAGTCAGCTTAGAGAGGCCTTGTGATAACAGCGTTGCATTTAAAAAGAAACCGTCCTTACCTGCACACGTTAGTGTTCGTGCTGCTAGTGAGCTGGATTTCTTTGACCATTTCAGCAACCTGTACCATGCCTATGCCCTTAATATTGACGGCAATGTCCGATCACATGCAGGGATGTTCGGATTCCGGCGCACCTAAGCATGTGCCCAAGGCTATGCAGGATTGCACGTTCAAGCCCTGCCTTGACTCTCAAGCTAATTCGCTCACCGATTTTAATCGTCTGACTAAACCGGATCTGCCGATTTTTATTCTCACCCTCATTTTGACGTTTTTGTGTTTACGTCTAAGCTATCCACTCACGAAAATTCCTCCTAAAGCTGATCCGCCACTTGGGCGACGAATTTTGCTCATTTATCGATTCTGCACCCTGCTGAATTAACCACTTCCTTAAAATCGAAACCGTGCCAGGCCATTAACTGGTTTTGCGCATTGCGGCTTTGCGACCTGCAGAGCCTGTTTATCACGATTTAAAAGGAAAATTCTATGTTTGTTGTTAACTATTCGTGGCTGCTGCGCCGCGTTTGTCCTGCGTGGGCGGCGGTGACTTTGGGGCTGGCGTTGTTTTTGTCTGGCTGGTCTTTACACATTTCAACTAACACAATCCGTATGAGTTGGGGTGAGGCTTTAGCAGACTCCCAACCCAGTCGGACGGATGAATCTGTGCTGACACTCAATCTGGCGATTGAGCATGCTTTGGCAGGCAATCCAGGCTTGGAAGAAATCAAGGCTCGCGCCGAAGCTCTGGCGGCAATCCCTTCCCAAGCGGGTTCTATGCCAGACCCGACAGTGAATGTTGGACTATTGAATGTACCGACGAGCAATTTCAATCTACATTCTGAAGACATGACCATGTTGGAAATGGGCGTTAGCCAAACAATTCCTTTTCCCGGTAAGCTGGCTTTACGGGAAAAAATTGCCGAGCAGGAAGCGCTGGCCGCCGCTGATTCCATTGATGAAGCGCGTTTGCGGCTGGCACGCGAGGTAAAACAGAGTTGGTGGCGGTTATTTTATTACGACCGGGCTTTAAACCTGCTGGATGAGACCGAACGCGTATTCCAGCAACTCATCGATATTGCCCAAGCCAAATATAAAATAGGCAAAGGAACACAGCAAGACGTTCTATTGGCCCAGCTTGAACTGTCCAAACTCAAGAACGAAAAGTTGGAGTTGATTAGTCTACGCCACACTCAAAACGCCCGGCTCAATGCCTTACTGGATCGCGGGCCGGAAATACCGGTGCGAATTCCAGGTGAGGCTGAATTCAAGTTGCCGGACATCGTTGAATCTAACTTACAGGACAAGGCGCTGCAAATCCGTCCTTTATTCGCCCAACACCAGAAGATGCTTGATGCCGCACAAACCAAAGTCGATCTGGCAAAACAAGATTTCTACCCGGATTTCACCGTTGGCGGCGGTTATGCCTTCAGGCAGAATACCCCGACAGGACAATCGCGCAGTGATTTCGCCAGTGTCCAACTGAGCATGAATGTGCCGATTTATGCTAACCACAAACAAGCCAAAGCGGTTGATCAACGCCAGAGTGAACTCTTGCAGGAACAGTATTCCCTAAAAGACGAGCATCACAAAATTCAGGCTGAGATAGCGGCCAAAGCCGCCGAGTATCAACAGGCCAAAGAAAAGCTGCTGCTGCTCGAACACGAAATCATTCCGCAAGCTCAGCAAACGGTTGATTCCCTGCTAGCTGGCTACCAAGTAAGTCAAACCAACTTTACCGATCTGCTGCGCACACAACTGAGCCTTTTCCAATATCAGACGCAGTATTGGCAGGCCCTAAGCGGTACTCAGCAACTATTGGCCGAGTTATCCGCCGCAATCGGCGAGGAGTTAAGCCATGATTAGAACTATTCTGGCCTGTTTGCTGTTGATACTGGGCTTAAGTCTGGGAGTTTGGCTAGGTCGTATGGAAGTCCTAAAAAATCCGAATCCTGCGGTAATTGGTGAAAGAAAGCCACTGTATTATCGTCACCCGATGAATCCCAAAATTACTTCGATGACGCCCACCAAGGATGAGATGGGTATGGACTATATAGCGGTTTACGCAGAAGATTCAACCACAAGCGTGTCATCACCAAAATCAGGCAAAATTCTGTATTATCGCCACCCTATGGGAGCGGCGGATACTTCGCCCGTGCCGAAAAAGGATGAAATGGGCATGGACTACCTTCCGGTCTATGAAGGTGATCCGGCTACACAGGGACAAATTCAGATCAGCCCGGAAAAAATACAAACATTAGGCGTTAGGACTGCAACCGTAACAAAACGCACACTGACTCGCAGTATTCGTGCGCTGGGTAGTATTCAGGTGGATGAACGACGCGTTCACGCCGTAACCCCCAAGTTTGAAGGCTGGATTCAACATTTGTATGTCAATACCACCGGGCAAACTGTCAAGCGCGGCCAACCGCTGCTTGAAGCATACAGTCCTGAGTTAGTGACTGCTCAGCAGGAATACCTTATCGCCAGGCAAGGACAGCAAGCGTTGCAACAAGGCAGCGCCCAAGCGCGTAGTACGGCGGAACATCTGACTGATAACGCCTTGCAGCGTTTACATTATTGGGATATTGCTACGGCCCAGTTACAACGCTTACAAGCCCAGGAAAAACCTTTGGATACCCTGCCATTGCTGTCGCCGATCAATGGTGTGGTGCTGGAAAAAACAGCGCAAGAGGGGATGCGTTTCATGCCCGGCGAGCTATTGTTTCGCATCGCCGACTTAAGCACCGTATGGTTACTAATGGAGGTATTTGAGCAAGATATAGCCGGAGTGCGCCTGGGCCAAATCATGCAGGTGCGTATCAATGCTTATCCTGACCGATTATTTAGCGGCAAGGTCGAGTTCATCTATCCTACGCTGACCACACAAACCCGTACCGTCAAAGTGCGTGTCGAGTTACCCAATGTTGAAGGCTTGTTGAAGCCCGGTCTGTATGGCAGTGTAACGCTGGCAGCGTTAGCTAATAAA
>PMJA01000380.1 GCA_003158415.1 Methylobacter sp. | reverse complement strand
TCTTGATGTCATCATTATCGATACTGCGGGCCGCCTGCATATTGATGATGAGATGATGGGCGAGATTAAAGCCTTACATGCGGCCATTAATCCCATCGAAACATTATTTGTAGTTGACAGTATGACGGGGCAAGATGCCGCCATTACTGCAAAAGCGTTTAATGATGCACTACCACTCACCGGCGTTATCTTAACCAAAGCCGATGGCGATGCGCGTGGCGGCGCGGCNNCCTCCCGAATTTTAGGCATGGGGGATATGCTCAGCCTGATTGAAGAAATTGAGCAAAAGGTCGATAAGGAAAAAGCCGAGAAACTGGTTAAAAAAATCCAGAAGGGCAAGGGTTTTGATCTGGAAGATTTTCGTGAGCAATTGCAGGAAATGCAGCGTATGGGCGGGGTTGGTTCCATGCTGGAAAAGTTGCCGGGTATGAATGCGGTTCCCTCCGAGATGAAAGAAAAAATCAATGATAAAATGCTCGCCCGCCAAATTGCGGTGATTAGTTCAATGACGATGCAGGAAAGACGCTTTCCTGATTTGATTAAAGGTAATCGCAAAAAGCGGATCGCCACCGGATGCGGCCAGGAACTGCACGATGTTAACCGCATGCTGAAGCAGTTTTTGATGATGCAAAAAATGATGAAGAAGTTTAAATCCGGCAATATAGCCAATATGGTTCGCGGTATAAAAAACAATGTACGCGGCATGAGGCGGTAGTTTTTCTCTGGTTTAACAAATACTTACATTATAAATAGAAAGTATCAATTGATTTTTTCTAATTTGTACTTCACTTAAAGTGAAAATCGCGTAGAATAGGTCGATTAACAATGACCCAATGTTTTTGAGGAACTTAGATGGTAACCATTCGTCTTTCAAGAGGCGGCGCAAAAAATCGCCCTTTTTATCACGTTGTTGTAACCGATAGCAGAAGCGGCCGTGATGGTCGTTATATTGAACGCGTTGGTTTTTTCAACCCGTTAGCACGCGGTAATGAAGAAAAATTACGCTTGGACAGCGCGCGCGTTGACTATTGGAAAGCCAATGGCGCCCAACCTTCAGAGCGCGTTGCAAAATTGATTAAAGACGCCCTTAAAGCAGCTGCATAAACTGTTGTCCAAACAACAGGCTATACATGTTGGAAAAATTTCCGGCGTTTTCGGCATAAAGGGATGGGTTAAAGTATTTTCTTTTACCGATTTCAGAGAGAATATTCTAAATTATTCTCCGTGGCTGCTGAAAAAAGATGACGAAACCAAGCGGGTAGCCGTGATTGACGGTAATCTGCAAGGCAAGACTGTCGTAGCTCAACTTGACGGCGTTAACGACAGAGATCAGGCCGCAAGCCTGATGGGTTGGGATATTTTTATAACGCCCGAGCAACTGCCGAAAGCAGCGAAAGACGAATATTACTGGTCTGACTTGATAGGCTTGCATGTCGAAACCAATCTGGGCATTCAGCTAGGCGTAGTCGAAGGACTGCTCGAAACCGGCGCTAATGATGTTCTTATTGTCAAAGGGGAGCGGGAGCGGGTCATTCCGTTTTTACAAGGATCGACGATACTGACTATTGATCTGAATGTAGGCAAGATGATTGTCGATTGGGATCCTGACTTTTAATTACGTCTATGCGCTTTGACGTTGTAACATTATTCCCTGACATGGTAACAGCGGCTGCGAGTTACGGTGTAACAGGCAGAGCAATAGAGCGAGACATAGTCAGCTTGTCCGTATGGAATCCTAGAGACTATACGCACGACAAACACCGTACGGTTGATGATCGCCCCTACGGCGGCGGCCCAGGGATGGTAATGAAATACCAGCCTCTGCACGACGCAGTTAAGAGCGCAAAACAAGCAGGTAGCGGCACTGCAAAAGTGGTTTATTTAAGCCCGCAAGGCAAGCCGATCACGCAAGCGTTGTTATCAGAAACTTGCGATATTTCGCAATTAATTTTGGTTGCGGGGCGCTATGAAGGTGTAGACGAGCGCTTTGTCGAAATGGATTGCGATGAGGAATGGTCTATCGGCGACTATGTTATTAGCGGAGGAGAACTGGCCGCATTGATAGTCATTGATGCTGTAACGCGTTTATTGCCGGGCGTACTTGGCGATGAAGAATCCGCACAGCAGGATTCTCATATAAACGGCTTGTTGGATTATCCGCATTTTACCAGGCCTGAACAACTTGAAGGCAGCTCAGTGCCGGATGTTTTATTGAGCGGCAATCATGCGGATATAGATCGCTGGCGCATGAAGCAGGCGCTAAGCAGAACCTGGCAAAGACGGCCGGATTTATTACAAAAAAAGAATTTAAGTGCAGAGCAGGAACATCTGCTGCAACAATTTAAAAGTGAAGTTGAATAGGGTGTGGTAATGAGCAATATTATTGATGTATTGGAAAAAGAACAGCTAAAACAGATTCCTGAATTTAATCCAGGTGATACGGTTGTTGTGCAGGTTAAAGTAAAAGAAGGCGAGCGTGAGCGTATTCAGGCTTTTGAAGGCATTGTGATTGCAAAGCGTAATCGCGGATTAAATTCGGCTTTCACCGTAAGAAAGATTTCTCACGGTACAGGCGTTGAGCGTGTTTTTCAAACTCACAGCCCTATTATTAGTGAGATTACAGTTAAGCGTCGCGGCGATGTCCGTCGCGCAAAATTGTATTACTTACGTGACCTGACCGGCAAAGCGGCTCGTATCAAAGAAAAACTTTAATCGGTTTTTGTTTTTCGCAGTTAAAAAGGCAGCTTACAGCTGCCTTTTTTATGCCTGACGCTACGGCCTCCGACTTACCGCTTGTAATGTCGGTTGCAGGGTAGGACGTGCGTATAAAAGACGTTTATCAACATTCCAATTCCCCATAAAAATGACCAAACAAGAAAAATCCTTAACGATGACCGTGCTGATGACGCCCGATATGGCGAACTTTTCGGGCAATGTGCATGGCGGTTCTTTATTAAAATTGCTGGATCAGGTGGCTTACGCCTGTGCGGCAAAATATTGCAAAAATTATGTGGTCACGGCGGCGCTGGATCAGGTGTTCTTCAAGCAGCAAGTGAACGTCGGAGAACTGGTGACTTTTTATGCCCACGTTAATCATGTCGGCCGCTCATCAATGGAAATCGGCGTGAAAGTGGTTGCCGAGCATTTAAGAACCAATGAAAAAAGACATACCACGTCCTGCTACTTTACGATGGTGGCGATGGATGAAAACGGCAAATCGGTTGAAGTGCCGCGCCTACTGCTGGAAACCGACATAGAAAGAAAACATTACGCGGCCGCTGAGATGCGCAAAAAGTTGCGCCAGGAAAGCCTGGAAAAAAGTCGCGCCCTCTCTATTGCACTGTCAGGGGATGCGTTTTAAGTGGGGCTGCAAGAGAATTTTGAACAACTGCCGTTAAAGGATTTCGCCGAAAAAGCCTACCTGGATTATTCCATGTACGTGATACTCGACCGGGCCTTGCCGCATATTGCCGACGGCTTGAAACCGGTGCAACGGCGCATTATTTACGCCATGTCCGAATTGAATCTGACGGCCCTGGCCAAGTATAAAAAATCCGCCCGCACGGTCGGCGACGTGTTGGGTAAATACCATCCGCACGGCGATTCCGCCTGTTATGAAGCGATGGTATTGATGGCGCAGAACTTTTCTTACCGCTATCCGCTGGTAGACGGCCAAGGCAACTGGGGTTCGCCGGATGATCCCAAATCCTTCGCCGCCATGCGTTATACCGAATCGCGTTTGACCGCTTACGCCAACACCTTGCTGAGCGAATTGGGACAAGGCACGGTCGAATGGTCGGATAATTTTGACGCCACCTTGAAAGAGCCGGTGTTATTACCGGCACGGTTGCCGAATATCTTGCTTAACGGCACCATGGGCATCGCCGTAGGCATGGCCACCGACATACCGCCGCATAACCTGCGCGAAGTGGCAAGCGCCTGCATACGCTTGCTGGATGAGCCGGACAGCACACTGGAAACCTTGTTCGAGTACATCAAAGGCCCGGATTATCCAACATCCGCCGAAATCATCACGTCTGCTGCTGACATACAAAAAATGTATCTCAGCGGCGGCGGCTCGATAAAAATGCGAGCCCTCTATGAAGTGGAAGACGGCACTATCGTCATCACCGCGCTGCCGCACCAGGTTTCCGGGTCTAAATTGATGGAGCAAATCGCCGCGCTGATGCTGGCGAAAAAGCTGCCGATGATAGAAGACTTGCGCGACGAATCCGATCATGAAAATCCCACCCGATTGCTCATCATCCCCAAATCCAAACGCATCGATGTCGATGCCGTGATGTCGCATTTATTCGCCACCACCGACCTGGAAAAAAGCTATCGCGTCAACATGAACATGATAGGTCTGGATGGGCGGCCCAAGGTTAAAGGACTACGCGACATACTGGTGGAATGGCTGGCGTTTCGTACCGAAACCGTCAGGCGTCGCTTGCAATACCGATTGGACAAAGTGCTGGCCCGGCTGCACATACTCGACGGCTTGCTGATCGCCTATCTGAATATCGATGAAGTGATCGCCATCATCCGCAACGAAGAATACCCCAAGCCGGTGCTGATGCAACGCTTCGAATTGTCCGACATTCAGGCCGAAGCCATATTGGAATTAAAGCTAAGGCATCTGGCCAAGCTGGAGGAAATGAAGATACGCGGCGAGCAGGACGCACTGGAAAAAGAACGTGCCGCGCTGGAAAAAACCTTAGGTTCGCGTCTGTTATTAAACCGATTGATCCGCAAAGAAATCGAGCGCGACGCCGAGCAATACGGCGACGATCGCCGTTCGCCCATCGTCGCCAGAAGCGCCGCCCTGGCGCTGGAAACCACGGCGCTGATCAGCAACGAACCGTTAACTGTAATCCTGTCGCAAAAAGGCTGGATACGCGCGGCGAAAGGCCATGATTTCGATGTGGAAAGCTTAAGCTACCGCTCCGGCGATGGCTTTTTGGATGCGGTCAAAACCCGTTCCACGCAGCCCGTGTATATTCTCGATTCCACAGGCCGCGCCTACAGCACGGCCACCCACGATCTGCCTTCGGCAAGAACCCAGGGCGAACCGTTAACCGGACGACTCAATCCGGCAGCAGGCGCCTTGTTCGTGCATTTGCTCAGTGGCAATCCCGATGACTGGGTTGTATTGGCCAGCCATTACGGTTACGGTTTCAGAGTCCAATTAAAGGAACTATTGAGCAAGAACAAGGCCGGAAAAGCGTTGATCACCCTGCCTGAAGGTGCGAATGTCTTAAAACCCACACCGATACAGAATGAATCCGACTTGCTGTCCATCGTTACCTTGCAAGGCCGCTTGTTGATATTCCCGGTAGCTGACTTACCGGCACTGGCGCGCGGCAAAGGCAACAAACTGATCCAGATACCGTCAGCCGATCTGGCGGCCGGCACGGATCATGTCGTTGCAGTCTTGGCGATACCGGAACACAGCCCGTTGAAAGTAATCTCAGGCAAACGCTTTTTAACCTTGAAAGTCGCCGATATAGAACATTACACCGGCAGTCGCGCCAAAAGAGGAATGGCTTTGCCCAGAGGCTTTCAGCGGGTTGATGGTTTGGCGTGCGAATAGTCTTTGTGATACGTCAATTTGACATGCCAATAAATCCCCGCTAATTTAAACGCCTAATTAAAGGAATCTTGCCATTACTTTTGATGCTCACAAATTTATCCGCACCCTTAAGGATGCTGGCGTACCGGAAAGTCAGGCGGAAGCCATTTCCGAGGCATTTAAAGAGGCACAGGGCGAGGCGGAGCTCGCAACCAAACGCGGTATTGATGACTTGCGCCGAGACATGCGTGACATGGAACAGCGCCTAATTATTAAACTAGGGGCTTTGATTGCGCTATCCATCGGCGTTGTCGCCGCGCTGGTTAAGCTGCTGTGAGGGTTTATATTTATACGGCATTTAAATGCAAAGATAGCGTTAAAGCTAAGCGCAGATAATCCCAAGCGAAGAAGGCGTGCGCAACGCGCCCTACTTGGCTGCACAAAGCGTTATGAAGAAAATGTCATCTAACTTGTGCAGCATCTTACGATTGATTCGGGGATCTGNNATTGAGGAAAAATGCTTGATGATAGAGTGTACTGTGTGTTTTCATGGCCGCAGGTCAAAATCTGCACTATTTTACCCCTGAGTTTTAATGTAATTACCCCGATATGTGTACGGTTTAGTGTGGACGGATCATGTTTTTTATGGGAAAATATAAAATCATAGGAAAAGAAAATAAATCTCGCCCGCTGAGCGTTATGGATATTTGACTAAAAAACTTAGTCCCCGATAAGCCATTCCACTCATCGTTATGACAAGTGTGCTTTTGCCCTAATGCGCCAAAATAACCAATATTCAACGATGCCAATTTGGAGGTTGTGATGCATAACACTTTACCAATGAAGTTCATGCTTGACCGTCCAATTTTTCATTAGGATTTCGTAACTATTCAGCGTAATTTA
>PMJA01000319.1 GCA_003158415.1 Methylobacter sp. | reverse complement strand
CCGCAGAAGCGAAAGCGGCAGCCGATAAACAAGCAAAAGTCGAAGCTGCTGCTGCACAGGCAAAAGCAGAAGCCGCCAAAGCGAATATCGCGGACAGAACGGCTGAAAAGGCTAGAATTATTGCTGAGATCAGGCGTAAAACCAGCCAAAGCTGGATTCAACCACCCGACAAAAAAGGGTTGTTTTGTAAAATCAGGGTCAGATTAATGTCTAACGGCACTGTAATTGACGCGACAGTCGTTCAAAGTAGCGGAGACGATATTTTCGACCGTTCAGCAGAAACAGCTGTTAACAGAGCGTCGCCGTTCAGGGTTCCGGTAGATAAAGAATTATTTCTTGCGGAATTTAAGACTTTTACTTTATGTTTAGCCGAGAATGATAGTTTATGCCCGAAATGACCTTATTTTAGTAAAGTTGCTAAAATGACTAAGTTTTTTAAGTTTCAAAGGAAAATAACATGATTTTTTTTAAAAGGGCGGTGTTTCTTGGCCTAATATTCCTTTTTATAGCGCCTAGTTACGCCGAGTTAACCATCGACGTTACCGAAGGCCTTGACAGCGCAGTTCCCATTGCCGTGGTGCCTTTTGCCTCATCGGGCGTTCCGGTTAATATTAGCGCTGTCGTCAATGCCGACCTGGAGCGTAGCGGTTATTTCAAAATGATGGCAGAACAAGGCATGCCGAGCAAGCCGAATACGTTAGCTGCGGTTAATTTTAGCGAGTGGCAGGGTTTGGGGCAGAATTATCTCGTCATCGGTCAGGTAAGCGACGCTGGCGGCGGGCAATATAATGTGCAATTTCAGTTGCTTGATGTCTTTAAAAGCGGGCAACTATTAGGCTACCGCATGAGTTCTTCCGCAGCTGATTTGCGCAGGACGGCTCATCATATCAGCGACCTTATTTTTGAAAAATTAACCGGAAAGAAAGGCGTTTTTAGTGGGCGTATTGCCTATATCACTACCAATAATCAAGGCAGCAAACAACAGTCACAGCAGTTGCAAGTTGCCGATGCGGACGGATTTAATCCTCAAACCGTAGCGTCATCCGTTGAGCCGCTGATGTCGCCTTCCTGGTCGCCTGATGGCAAAAAATTGGCGTATGTGTCCTTTGAGAGAAAATCAGCAGCCATTTATGTGCAGACACTGGCTACCGGTGAGCGGGTTCGCGTCGCCGAGTTTCCGGGCATCAATGGCGCTCCCGCCTGGTCGCCGGACGGGACTCGGTTAGCGTTGACCTTATCTAAAGATGGCAGTCCTGATATTTATGTACTGAATTTGACTACACGTTCATTAACCAGATTGACCAAAAGTTTTGCCATAGATACCGAGCCTTCCTGGTCTCCTGACGGCGGCAGTATTGTTTTTACCTCGGACAGGGGCGGTAAGCCGCAAATTTACAGAGTTCCCAGCCAGGGCGGCGAGGAAAAGCGCTTGACATTTTCCGGCGATTACAATGCTAGAGCCAGCTTTTCACCGGACGGTAAAAGCCTGGTGCTGGTGCATGGTAACGGTAATGACTATCGTATTGCTGTTATGGATTTGGCAACCCGATCCATGAACGTGTTAACGAGCGGCCGATCCGATGAATCCCCCAGTTTTGCGCCGAATGGCAGCATGATTCTGTATGCGTCAAAAAAAGGCCGCACAGGATTCTTATCGGCGGTGTCATTAGATGGTAAAATGCAACAAAAGTTGGTTTTTAATAGCGGTGAAGTGCGTGAACCCGCATGGGCGCCTTAGTTTCTGACCTAAACTCGGTTATTTTTATAGTTTGCACTTACATTTGGAAATTAAAGATGAAATTGAATAAAATATTATTGGCCTTGGCTATTAGCACACTGTTTTTATCGGCTTGTAGCGACACTGATGAAAAAGACGCCAGCCTGACTGACGGCAGTCAAAATGCTGCTAGCGGTATCAACGATGCCGCGACCAGTGGATTAAATAAGGGGGCGGGCATGAATGGTTCAGAAATTTCAGGTAATGGCGACTATGCCAGCACTTTAGGGCCGGAATTCAATGATCCTAATAATCCGCTGTCCAAGCGTACGATCTACTTTATGTTGGATAGCAGTGAAGTAATGCCGGACTTCGTTCCGGTCATTGCCGCTCACGCGCAGTATCTGATTGCCAATCCGTCGCAACACATTACGCTGGAAGGTAATGCCGATGAGCGCGGCTCTCGCGAGTACAATATTGCGCTGGGTGAGCAGCGTGCAAAATCCGTCTCCGGTATGATGAAAGCGCGGGGAGTTTCTGAAAGCCAGTTGCAGATTATCAGTTATGGTGAAGAAAAGCCCGCAGCCTTCGGTAGCGACGAGGCCGCCTGGGAGAAAAATCGTCGTGTTGAGATAGTTTATCTGCCTAGGTAAAACAATGAAAAAGACCAGCCTTGTTTTATTGCTGTCTGCTTGTAGTTCTGTTTATGCAGAATTGCCGACGGTTATTGACAACTCATCATATCCACCATCGGCAGTTCCGACCAATGCCGCTAATTCGCCCTCAACCACCACCCTGTATGAGTTGATGGGGCGTCTGGATCAATTGCAAACTGAAGTGCAGCAGCTTACCGGCAAGGTAGATGAGCAGGCCTATCGTATTGATGAGTTGAAAAAACATCAGAGCACGATGTATTCCGATTTTGACGAGCGTCTGCAAAGCATTGAAAATAAAGCCAACGGCGTGGTTGCAAGTCCTTCGGAAACGACCGGCACGACGGGGAATGTCGGAGCTAAAGCGGCAGAATCTTCAGCACCTGCGCCAGAGGCCGCACCTGCGCCAACTCCTGCTCCGGCCGACAAGCCTGTTGATAATCAAGCTCCTCAGCCTAAATCCGATACGGCACAAGTTTTAAGTCCTGAAAAACAGGCCTATCAACTGGCCTATGATGAGCTTAGAAATGGGCGTACCAATCAGTCTATAGAGCAATTCAATACTTATCTAAGTCAGTATCCTGGCGGTGTCTATGCCAATAATGCACAATATTGGCTAGGTGAAGCGTACCGGGTTAATCAGGATAACGTTGCCGCGCGTAAAGCATTTAATGATGTTATCGAAAAGTATCCCAATGGTGCAAAAGTACCTGATGCACTATTAAAGCTAGGCTATATTGAAATGGAACAAAAAAACCCCGCAAAAGCGCGTGAATATTTAACCCGCGTTACTACCGATTATCCTAAATCACCGGCAGCGGCATTGGCGGCAAAAAAACTACTTAAGCTTGATGAAGTTAAAAATTGATGGCGAGTTCACTTCGTATCACTGAAATTTTTTATTCTCTACAGGGCGAGTCAAATACAGTGGGCATACCCACTGTATTTATTCGGCTCACCGGCTGCCCATTACGATGCGTTTATTGCGACACGGCTTATGCTTTTACCGGCGGTAAGAAAATGGAGCTTGCAGACATCATCGCCCAGGCCGGGCAATATGATTGCAAATATATCACCGTAACAGGCGGCGAACCTCTGGCGCAACCGGCTTGTCTTGAGTTGATGACAGCGTTGCTGGATAAGGGCTTTATGATTTCTCTGGAAACCAGCGGCGCAATTGATGTGTCTACGGTGGATTCGCGCGTTGTAAAAGTCATAGATCTTAAAACACCCGGATCGGGTGAGATAAGCAAAAACCTTTATCAAAATATACGCTATCTCAACCTTAAAGATCAGGTTAAGTTTGTGATCAGCAATGATGAAGACTATAACTGGTCAAAAACGGCCATCACTGAATATGCATTGCCGGGGCGTTGCGAAATATTGTTTTCACCGGTGATGGGGCGGCAAAATCCAACCGAGCTTGCCGAAAAAATTCTTCGGGACAGGTTACCTGTCCGATTTCAAATCCAATTACATAAACTGCTTTGGAATGATGCCCAAGGTAAATAACCTCATGCAAAAAAAAGCCATTGTCCTTCTGTCAGGAGGATTAGATTCAATCACCGTTCTTGCTCTCGCAAAACAACAGGGCTACATTTGCTATGCCTTAAGTTTCGATTACGGGCAAAGGCATAATGCCGAACTGGTAGCGGCAGCGCAGATAGCTCTGGATTATCAGGTTGAAGATCATAAAATCATTAAGCTGGGCTTGGGTTCGATAGGCGGATCGGCCTTGACCGATGAGCATATCGCCGTGCCTGATACGCTACAGTCGGGCATACCCGTCACTTATGTGCCGGCAAGAAACACCATCTTCCTGTCTTTTGCCCTGGGTTGGGCGGAAGTTTTAAAGCTACGCGACATCTTTATTGGCGTGAATGCCGTGGACTATTCCGGCTACCCCGATTGCAGGCCTGAATTTATCAGCGCTTTTCAGCAATTGGCAAATTTGGCCACTAAAGCGGGCGTAGAAGGCGAACATTTCACCATACACACGCCCCTGATCTCGCTGAGTAAGGCGGAAATTATAAAACAGGGCGTAGCCTTGGGCGTGGATTATCAACGCACCGTTTCCTGTTATTCCGCCGACGAACAAGGCCGCGCCTGTGGCGTGTGCGATGCGTGCCGCCTAAGAATGGCCGGTTTTGCCGATGCGGGCATGGTCGATCCAACTCGATATAAAAAATAATAAAAAAATGTTGCAATATATTAAATTATCAATATAATGGGCAGTCTTTGTTGGGTCGTTAGCTCAGCCGGTAGAGCACCGCACTTTTAATGCGATGGTCGCGCGTTCGAATCGCGCACGACCCACCACCAAAGAATAAATAAATCAAGCGCTTACGATTAGTCGAGGTGCTTTTTTTATGCCTAAAATTCCTTCACGTTGCACTCACGTTGCAATTGAAAATAAAAAGCCATAATAAACCGCAACACTTGCCAGAATTTCAGGCACAAAAAAGCCGGTGTTACCCGGCGCTGATTGTTACATTATCATATCGCCAAAACATCGCCGTTACATCGCTGTTTTACCTCGCTTATCGTGCGCGTTTTAATTGTGACAAATAGCTGGACACAAAACGCCTTAACCCGCATCACATAAGCCTTTAGCTTTGACACATGCACTGTCACAAAATCTACCTAAGCCCGCGCCATTGCAACGATTGAGTGACACAAAATAAACGCCCCACATTCAGCGTCAACCCGCGCCCTGTCTTTGATTAGCTGCCCCACATTCAATGTAAAGAAACAAGCCGAAGCCAGCGACACATGAGCGTTTTACTGTAAAGTTTTGTCAGTTTTTTAGTGCGCGGTAAATCTCGCCCTAACCCGCGTGGATCATGTGTTTTAGTGCGGTTTTTTGTCAAGTTTTTGCTGTACGGAAACCGCCGACATCCAGCGCGGCACAAGGGTTTAACTGTACGGATATTCTATTGCATGAGACTATTTTTAAAATCCTCATGCCCCTTTACCATCTCCTGCAAATCGGTTACTTCGGTTTCGCTAAAACAATGCCCATATTTTGTAATCAACTTTGTTATGGATGCTGCCCTGTACCCAGCATGACCGGATAATAACGCCACCGATTTAATTTGTGCCGCCTCGACTATTTCGGGCGTTAATGCCGCCGGGTTTTCGATTGACCGATAAAGCCAGTGAGTAAACCGGCAAAGAGGCCGTGAGCCGCCTCGATAAGAGTTACGCGATACGATTACCTTACCCGCTGCCGACTTTACCCCTGTGCTATGCTGCCAGGGTTGCCAGTCGTGAATCTTGGCTGATTGCGCCGCCTTTTGTGCGTCTGTCCATTTTCGTGCTGCCATTTTTACCCCTTGAGCTAATAGTTTGCTTTGCGTAATGGGTTCACACGCCTGTTTTGTGACAATCCAGTGTGACAACATCAGTTGCTAAATCCTGATTGATGGTGATGTCCAGGCGCGGTAATGAATTGACAATTTTCATGGTTTCAAGGCTTACAGTGATAACGCGCTGGAATAGCTCCAACGGATAACGGGCGTTGCCGATAGTGTCTATAGCCCAATCATTGGCATCATTCACAATGCCGCTGTCTTTGTGGGTGCTGACGCTCTGACGCTCCATCACCCATTCAAGGGCAGGTTTGCCGTTCACCACATAATCATAAGCGGTTATCGGAATGTTAGTCATGGTAATTTTGTGGTTATAAATCACGGTGGACTTATCGCCTTTTTTGGCAAACTTCATTTGTGTGACATAAAAATCAGCATCAACGAGGTCATCCATAGCTGTTGTTCCGCATTCAACTGTAACCGGGTAGGGTTCAATGGATTCATAGTTAATGTGTAGTTCGGCTAAGTCACGGCCTGCTTTGCTAAACGCCCAAAAAT
>PMJA01000246.1:6437-7618 GCA_003158415.1 Methylobacter sp. | reverse complement strand
GGCTTTCGCCGTGGGTCTTTTTTGCGCCTGGATTCCAACCCCCGGACAAATGGCGCTGGCAGCGATAGGCGCCTTTTATTTCCGGGCCAACTTACCGGTCGCCGTGGCCCTGGTTTGGATAACCAATCCGATCACCATGCCGCCCTTGTTTTATTTTGCTTATCTTGTAGGGCTTTCGGTGCTGAATCTACCGGCAGCAGCCTTTTCACTGGATGCGGTATTATCCGGCGATATTTTATTGCCGTTTCTGACCGGTTGTTTGCTCATAGGCATCGTTTGCGCTACAGTCGGCTATTTTGGCATCGACTATTTCTGGCGTTACTATGCTGCTAACAAATGGGCGTCCAGAAAGCAAAAACGCAAGAATGCGCCTACCAAAAAGAATCCGTTCAGAGCCATTCAATAGGCGGCCGACTTGTTGCCACAAATACACTAAATTATATAAAGTTAATCATAAGGGTTGATGATTTTAAGCGGGGTTATTTTAAAATCATCCACGTTGCGCGTGACTAAAATTAACTGATGTTGCTGTGCAGTTGCCGCAATCAAAGCATCCATAACCGCTAATTTCTTCCCTTGCAATTCTGCATTCGCTGAGTTTTCGGCCCAGTTATCCAGAATATCTTCAGTTAACGGCAAGATATGCGGATAAAACTTAGTTTCTATGTTTTTTAGCCAATATTGCAGTTTTGGCAGCGTTCAGGTTGTGAAGCTTTGATTTTGTATATCCCTTTTTTTATTTCAGCGATAGTGATACTGCTTAAAAAAGTTGTTCCGGTTTATGCTGATTAAACCATTGCACTACTTGAGGATTGGGTGTTTTTTTAACACATTCAGATAATACACAAGTATCAATCCGATAATTCATAGCTCAATCGTTCTGCCTGTGTCTTGGTCTCGTTTAAATAATAAGGCCAGTTCATCATCGGCGCAGTCATCTATTAAACGCAGTTGTTCAAAAAGCGGCGGTTGTTGTTTTTGTTGCTGTAAATAGTCAGCTAAAACTTTAATGACAGCTTCTTGAGCGTTTTGGTAGTGGCTAACGGCAATGACTTCATTAATTAATTGGTCATCGATTGTAATTGTAGTCATATTTTTTCCCGGTTGGGTCGGATTAGCTGTTATTTTAGCGTATGCGTGGAATTACGCTACTTAGAAATAACCTACACCGCCCCCACCAC
>PMJA01000246.1:0-6428 GCA_003158415.1 Methylobacter sp. | reverse complement strand
CCCGCTGGAGAGGGCATTTTCTCTGCTAACTTCATGGTCGTGGGCCGGAGCCTGGGAACAAGCGCTCTTCAGCTAATCACGCCGGTGCAGCTGCTTCCCTGCCCTGCGGTACAGCCGTAACAATGTTGCAGTGTGTTAATGGGCCTGCCGATTGATTCAAACATCTCACTAATATGGATTTTTTTATCAGCGCCCAAAGGCAGTTTCAGCATTTGATTAAAATCACAATCGTAAAGATAGCCTTGCCAATCGACGCTCAATGTGTTTCTACACATGACCTTATCCAGGTTAGGCGCATGAAAGTTGTCCTTGAGCAGATTCAGGTAAGTGTCGAATTGACCGGTGCTGAGCAATACGCTGCCGAAACGTTGCACGGGCAAATTGGTGATGGCGAATAGCCGATTAAACACAATGCCGAAATGCGTGTGCAGATGGCTTTTATAAGCCGACTCCAACATCTGTTGATCCGGCGGCAAGGTCGGGCCTTGCGGATTAAAAACCAAGTGCAGCTGTAAGCCGCTGTCGGCCTGACCGTAACCCAGTGCATTGAGCTTTTGCAAGGCCGTTATACTGGCGTCAAACACGCCCTTGCCGCGCTGCTTATCGACGTTGTCTTTCAGGTAACAGGGCAATGAGGCCACTATCTCCACCCGGTTTTCAGCCAGAAACCCAGACATCTGCTGGAAACCTTGTTCCAATAAAATAACCAGATTGCAACGGTCTATGACTTTTAAGCCTCGATTGGCCGCTTGCGTTACTAAATAGCGAAAATGCGGATTCATTTCCGGCGCGCCGCCGGTTAAATCCAGCGTGTGTAGGTCATGATGGTCGATGAAGTTTAATACCTCATCAATCGTCGCCCTGTCCATCAACTCGGTGCGTTTAGGCCCTGCGTTCACATGGCAATGCGTGCAGCTTAAATTACATAAATAGCCCAGATTGACTTGCAGAATCTCCAGCTTGTTGCGGGTAATCACGGGGAAATCCGAGTTTTTTAGCAAAGGCAATGAATCGAGCATAAGCGTTCTGTTTAATTTTTGATGTTGAGGTCTGTCCACGAAAAGCACGAAAGACACGAAATAAATCAATAAAATGACAGCTCTTTAAATTTTTCGTGCTTTTCGTGTCTTTCGTGGAAAATCTGCTTTTTTTCAATTGGTCATGCGCAACGTCAGTTAATCAGCTTCTGCATGTTCGCCGACGATGGTTACGCCTAAAGTTTTGTCCTTGCCCGGCAACGTCACCACTTTAACAAAGCCGTGCGCCGCGCTATCGACGATGGCCCTATCTAATTCTGCCAGATGGTAGATAGTGACTTCATAAGCTTTGGGTAATTGTGGCTTAACTGAGTTCATGCGGCTATTTTAACCTGATTCTTAAGATGCTGCCTGCGACTAATGAGAAGTTACCCCCATCGCGCGACAAATGCTTTATTATTAGCACATTAAAACAACAAGCCTAAAGGGCTATACTAATAACAATGAGCGATCCATCAGAAGTAAAAACCGACCGTAGCTTATCCCTGATAGTATTATTTGCCGGAACATTATTTGTCAGCGCGTCGCTGATGTTTGTTCTACAACCCTTGTTCGGGAAGCTGTTATTNNTGTTTCTCGGTTATCTTTATGCGCATACGATTTCCACGCGTTTCGAGCTACGCCGTCAAATCCAGATTCATGCCGCCGTTATGCTGATCAGCTTCCTGGTGCTGCCGGTCGCTTTGCCTGAAAACATCGCGCCGCCGACGGACAGCAACCCGACATTCTGGCTGTTTTGGACATTATTTTTGGCTATCGGCCTGCCTTTTTTCGTGGTTTCAACCACAGCGCCCTTGGTGCAAAAATGGTTTGCCCAGGTCGGGCACCACACCAGTCACGATCCTTATTATCTTTATGCCGCCAGCAATACCGGCAGCCTGATTGCCTTGCTCAGTTATCCTTTTCTGCTGGAGCCGACTATCGGCTTGACTCATCAAAAAATGGACTGGAGCCTGGGCTATTTGATCTTGTGCCTGCTGATAGCGGGCTGCGCGACTGTACTCTGGAGAACCCGGCAACAGGCGGTGATTGCCGAGGACAGCGAGCCGGAGGAAGACGGCCTCAGCCTACGTCGCAAACTGCACTGGATGGCGCTGGCTTTTGTGCCGTCCAGTCTGTTGTTGGGGCTGACGAATTTTATCAGCACCGATATTGCCTCGGTGCCGTTATTATGGATTATTCCGTTAACCTTGTATTTGCTGTCTTTTGTTATTGTATTTTCCAAGTGGAATGACGTAACACATCCGCTAATGGTTAGGCTACAGCCCGTCATCTTATTGCCGTTTATCGCTTATGCCTTTATCAATCCTGCGGACTTACCCTACTGGGCTTACCTGATTCTGCACTTGCTGGCTTTTTTCTTTGCAGTGATGGTTTGTCATGGCGAGCTGGCCAAAAACAGGCCGCATACCCGGTATTTAACAACTTTTTATCTGATTATGTCCTTTGCGGGCATGCTGGGCGGCATGTTCAATACCTTTGTCGCGCCCTTTATCTTCAACGGCATTTATGAATACCCGATCATGATTGTTGCTGCGCTATTGCTGCGTCCCGGTGTGGCAGTATCGTTTAACAAAGCGTTGCTGCCGCAAATTATAGCGCCGGTGCTGCTGGTTATTGTCGGACTTATTGCTTATGTAAGCGTCAAGGATTTACTCCAGTATTTTGACGTGATAGTCATCAGCTTAATCGCCTTAACCGTGTTGACTTTTTTTCTCAGGATGCGGCCTGTGGCTTACGCCTTGTTGACGGGCGCGACTATTTTTCTTAGCTTAGGGCTACATGGCCTGTCGTCTCACACGCTTTATCAGGAGCGTACGTTTTTCGGCGTACTGGCCGTGCGTGAAAGCGTTTTAACCGATGAACAAAATCAGCCTGAAACCTATCATGAACTCTTTCACGGCACCACCAAACACGGCGCTCAACGTCTGACTGCAAACTTGGCTACGATACCGTTGACTTATTACAGCCGTCCCGGGCCGATGGGGCAACTGTTTAAGGAGTTTGACGACACCGATAAAAACTGGACGATAGGCATAGTCGGTCTGGGCGCAGGCGCTTTGGTCTGTTACGCCAAGGATCAGCAAAACTGGACTTTGTACGAGATCGATCCCTTGGTGGTCGACATCGCCAGTAATCCCGATTATTTCAGTTATTTGCAACGATGCGCCCACAACCCGGAAATGCGCATAGGCGATGCCCGTTTATCATTGGAAAAAGAGCCGGATCAGAAATTCGATTTGTTGGTGATGGATGCGTTCAGCTCGGATTCCGTGCCGACTCATTTATTGACCGAAGAAGCGCTGGCACTGTATTTTAAAAAACTGAAACCGAACGGCATACTGGCTTTTCATATTACCAACCGCCATTTGTCGCTGAAAAAAGTGTTATCGATACATGCCGAGCATTTGCATCTTGCCGCGCTCATACAGGAGTTTAAACCCTTGCAAGCCTTGCCGCTGGTTGTTGCGACAGACTGGGTGGTGATGGCCAAACATCCTGAAACACTGGCGCCGCTGGGCTTAAGCCGTCTCGGAAACTGGCAAAAAATGCCGTTATACTTTGACATGAAGCCCTGGACGGACGACTACACCAATATTGTCAGTATCTGGAAGTAAAGCAATTCTCTTAAAGTTTAGATGGCTATACTCAGGTTTAGCCTCTATAATGAACGGGTTAGTGAACAGGACTACGCGCTTGATGCGGGACTACTCTAATAAGTTTTGCAATTAATCAGCACTCATTAGAAATTCCATCCGTTTTTCCCCTTTTGTGCCCGGTATGATTTGCAATAAAATTTTTCATTCATTTATTGAGGAAGTTACATGGCAACAGGTACAGTCAAGTGGTTTAACGAATCTAAAGGTTTCGGCTTTATTTCTCCCAGTGACGGCAGTGCCGATGTATTCGTACATTTTTCTGCCATCGCAAGCGACGGCGGTTACCGCACATTGGCTGAAGGCCAAGCGGTTAAATACGAAGTAGAATCAGGCCCTAAAGGCCCGCAAGCGTCAAATGTAGCGGCAGCGTAAGCTACCTTACTTCCCACACCCAACTCCGCCCAACTAAGTAAGCGGGGTTGTGGCATAGCCGGATTATCCGGCCAATCAACCCCCTGAATTTAGGATATGTCTTTTGAAACGACTTTTTGTAGGAAACTTACCTAGCGACGCCACTGAAGCAACTGTTCAAGCTTTGTTTTCAGAATANNAAACCTTTAAAAGTTAAATTTGAAGAACCCGCTACCGGTAAAAATGGCAGACGCCATTAACAACACTCCCTCTTCCAGCTAATCATCCACAGTCTTCAGTCACTTGTTTTTGTCAGGCAGTCTCACGTTGCCTCATTTAAAACAGTCATGACTGTAAAGATTAAGCAAGAGCAGAGCTATCCGGGCGACCTTACGGTCGCCCCCCTAGTGTGCTGCCTAAATCATCCCTGCGACATATAGATGCCTGAATGGATTAAGATGGCGAACGGTTAAGCCTAGAGCGTGCCTCCCCATTTAAGTTGATAGTCTTAAAAGAACTTGCTAAAAAGGCCCTTTTCTTCTTTAGGCTTGGGCGCATTAAATGTTTTGAAGCCTTTGTCCACCGTTTTAGCTTGCGTGCAATGATAGACGGCAGCGTCGTACTTGATTTGTAACGACCGGGGATTTTCATGCTCGCTAAGGAATTTTTCAGCCTCCTCATCCGTTAAATCTTTCACCATATAATTTGCAATACATTGACAAGGTTTAGTAAAACGTTCTTTATCAACGTCTTTATTAACGGAGTTCTTCAATTCCCTGTCTACACATTGCGCAGCAAAAGCATCCTCAAATTTATGTTTTTCAACATTAGTAACGGGCACGTCTTTGCTATGATCAAATGGATTAAAAACAGTTTTAACCGGTGTTGTTTGCTTTTTTTCTTTATCGTCCGAACAGCCGGTAACCGATAGCGCGATAATAATGCCGGTTAAGGCGGCAAAGCAGAAGCTTTTTGTAATGGTGTGTATTTTCATAGGTTGCATCGCAAGGGTTGAGGCTCAAGGCTTACCAATCGCACCTTGAATCTGTAACTAACTAAACGCAGAACTTTATCATTTTATTACCGCTCGTTCTAGTTCTGATCATATTAATATGAACTATTTAGAAAGACACAAAAAACTATCGCCTTTTACCCGTCAAAATCCCCCGCAACTTAGAACACATCGTCACGCCATTTATGCGATACTACGCGCCTTTAAAATCATCCGGATTACACTGACATTGTAAGGAGTAATACATGACAGCACTGGTAGGCATCATCATGGGTTCGACCTCAGACTGGGAAACAATGCGCCATGCGGCTGAAACCCTGGAGCGACTGGGCATTCCTCATGACTGTGAAGTGGTTTCGGCGCACAGAACCCCGGACAAACTGTTCCATTACGCGGAAACGGCGGAGTCCCGTGGCCTGGAGGTCATCATCGCGGGTGCAGGCGGCGCGGCGCATTTACCGGGTATGACGGCGGCGAAAACAGCGATTCCCGTGCTGGGCGTACCGGTACAGTCCAAGGCCTTAAACGGCATGGATTCCTTATTGTCTATCGTGCAAATGCCGGCAGGCATTCCGGTCGGCACAATGGCTATCGGCAAAGCGGGCGCCATCAACGCGGCGTTATTGGCGGCGGCGATTATCAGCAACAAGCATAGCCGTTATCGGGACGCCTTAAACGCGTTTAGAAGCGAGCAAACCGAAACCGTGCTGGCGCACTCCGATCCGCGCGAGGAAATCTTATGATAGTCGGTGTATTGGGCGCAGGCCAGTTGGCCAGAATGATTGCGTTGGCAGGTATCCCCTTGGGCGTGGATTTTATTTTTCTCGACCCTTCTGCGGACGCCTGCGCCAATCGCTTGGGCGAACATTTGCACGGCGATTATGACGATCCGCGNNTGGCCTCACATACCCAGGTGCATCCGGCTCCCGAAGCATTAGGCGTTGCACAGGACAGACTGATCGAAAAAAGTTTTTTTCATGATCTAGCTATTCCCACGCCTGCTTATGCGGCAGTGGACAGTTTGGCAAGCCTGGAACAGGCGATGACAGCAATAGGCTGGCCGGCTATTTTAAAAAGCCGCACCTTGGGTTATGACGGCAAGGGCCAGTCTCTGCTGAGAACGGCTGATGACTTAAAATCTGCCTGGGAGCAATTGGCAGGCGTACCCGCAGTCGTCGAAGCCTTTGTACCTTTTAACCGCGAAGTATCTATCATCGCCGCACGCAATACGTCGGGCGCTATCGTTTTCTATCCGCTCTCCGAGAATGTCCATCGCGGCGGCATCTTGCGGGTTTCAACATGCTGCGACGATGATCCCATGCAACAGCAGGCCGAAACTTACATAGCACGCTTAATGGAAGAACTGAA
>PMJA01000275.1 GCA_003158415.1 Methylobacter sp. | reverse complement strand
TGACCAGTTTAACCAGTTTGTCAGGCGTCACCACCAGATTACCCGCCAGCTTTACTTTAGATAGCTTGTAAATATCGCCTTCTTTAACATTGACCGTGACATAAATATCTTTTTTGTCCGGCGTAATGGCTACCTGAGTGGACTCAACTGAAAAATTAATATAACCCCGATCCAGATAATAAGACCTCAGTGTTTCCAAGTCCCCTTGTAATTTTTGCTTGGAGTACTGGTCGTTTTTAGTGTAAAACGACAACAAATTGGACGTGCTTAATTCAAATTTGCTCAACAATGTTTTCTCGTCAAAGGCATTATTACCGACGATGTTAATCTGCTTGATCTTGGTAACTCTGCCCTCGGAAATTGTAATAGTGATGCTGACACGATTCCTGGACATATTGGTCACTTCGGTTTTAATTTTTAAGCTATATTTACCATGACTCAAGTATTGGCGGGATAGCTCCTGCTCCACCTTGTCCAGCACTTGCCGGTCAAATATTTTTCCTTCAGCCAAACCAATTTTAGTTAACGCTTTAGTCAAGTCCTCTTTGCTGAGATCTTTATTACCTTCAAAAACGATTTTTGCTATGGAAGGACGCTCCACGACATTAACAATCAACGTTGACCCGTCCCTTTCCAGCGACACATCCTTGAAAAATCCTGTTTTGAACAAAGCCTTAACAGAGGGCGCAACATTATCTAAAGAAAATTTTTCGCCGACATTAACCGGAAGATAGCTATAAACCGTACCCAAAGAAATACGCTGCAGTCCTTTGACCTTAATATCCTTAACAACAAATTCTTCATCGCCTTTAGCTGCGTATGAAAAAAGCAGGCCCAGCAATAACAAGCAAGAAAAAATATTTAATTTCATGTGGGCGGCTAAAAATAAAACATTAGGGTCTGGGTGTTTTAAACCTAAGATTATAACACAATAAATATTGAACCAGCTTAAGACCTGTGCAGCGGGAAATTAAGCACGCCATCAATGGTTGCGCTGTTTGCCAACAGCATCAGCAAACGATCCAAGCCTATAGCCATGCCCGAACATTCAGGCAGTCCCGCTTCCAGCGCCGTAATAAGCTGTTTGTTCTTGACAGTAACGGGGCGTTTTTTTTGCTGCCTGATGATTTGTTCCTCATCAAAGCGCCTGTCCTGCTCTTGCGCATCCGTCAGCTCATAATAGCCATTACCTAATTCAATGCCATTGATAAAAATCTCCACACGATCGGCGACTTGCGGATTATCTGCATTAATGCGCGCCAATGAAGACTGGCAGGCCGGATAACCATAAACCATGCACACGGCGTTGTCGCCCAAATGCGGCTGAACTTTGTGGCTGAAAATAAAATCCAGCCATAAGCCGTGATCATCGCCGCACAGAGCCGCCGCTTCAGGCATGTCATTAGCCCATGTGTAAGCGAAGTAATCCTGATATGAAAACACCAAAGGATTCAATCCGGTAGTGCGCAAGAACAGATTCTGATAACTAACTCGTTGCGTCGGTTTTAAAGCCACACGACCCTCGAACAAAACCACCATCAATTCGGTGATTTCATCCATTAATTGGGTTAAGGTAAAACCGACCCGATACCATTCCAACAGGGTAAATTCAGGATTATGAAAGCGTCCCGATTCACCGTTCCTGAAGGCTTTACAGATTTGATAAATGGAACCGCTGCCCGCAGCAAGCAGCCGTTTCATGGCAAACTCAGGCGACGTTTGCAAAAACAAAGTCTGCCGTAGCGGCGGCGAACAATAATCGGCCGTAAAAAAATCTAATTGCGGATCCGTTCCGCTACTATGACTGAGCAACGGCGTCTCTACCTCAAGCACTGCTTTTTCTGAAAAAAACTGCCGTATTTCAGCTAAAACTTGCGCCCTTAAACGCAACATCTCTATGGAGCATGTCGGGCGCCACTCGGCCTGCACTATTCTTTGACGCGCGAAATATATTCGCCGGTACGGGTATCGACTTTAATGACTTCGCCCTGTTGCACGAATAACGGCACCCTAACGACCGCGCCGGTTTCCAAAACAGCCGGCTTACCGCCGCCGCCGGAGGTATCGCCGCGCACACCGGGATCAGTTTCAACAATAGCCAACTCAACAAAATTGGCAGGCGTAACCGATAACGGCGCATCATTCCATAAGGTGACGGTGCATGAATCCTGGTCTTTAAGCCACTTATTGGAATCACCAACGGCTTTTTCATCACACTGATACTGTTCAAACGTATCCGGCACCATAAAGTGCCTAAACTCGCCGTCGCTATACAGGTATTGCATGGCAACATCAACCACATCGGCGCCTTCAAGGGAATCACCTGACTTAAACGTGCGCTCAATCACCCGGCCTGTTTTAAGGTTCCGTATTTTTACCCGGTTAAAGGCTTGCCCCTTACCCGGCTTTACAAATTCATTCTCGATAATTGCACAGGGGTCATTATCCAACATGACTTTTAACCCGGCTTTAAATTCATTGGTACTGTAACTGGCCATTTTTACCCTCAAGATGACAAACAATATAAAACCCAAGCATTATAATGGACGCAACTATCGATAGAAACTTTAAATAAGCGCTTTCATGTCAGAACAACTTAACGAAACCCTGCACTTTGCTAAAAATTGGCAGCAACAACTGGCCGCAGTCTTCAGCAATATTGACGACTTATGCCGCTATCTACACTTATCGCGTAATGACTTGCCGGTAAGCATGGCCGCCGCCAAAAGCTTCCCGTTACGCGTCCCTTTAAGCTTTGCTGCCTGCATGCAAAAAGGCGACCCGCATGACCCGTTATTACGGCAAGTCTTGCCGGTTAAAGAGGAGCTGTTAGCTTTCCCCGGCTTTAGCAACGACCCGGTGGGCGACCTACCCTCGGCAACGCTAACCGGTGTTTTGCACAAATATCATGGCCGGGTTTTGTTTATCAATACCGGCAGTTGCGCCATTAACTGCCGATATTGTTTCCGCCGCAGCTTCCCCTACGCCGACTTGCAACTGAGCAAACAGGCGGAAAACGACGGCATCCGCTACATCGAAGAAAACCCAGACATCTCGGAAGTGATCTTAAGCGGTGGCGATCCGTTACTGCTGAGCGATGCCAGATTCGCCAAACTGCTCCAGCAATTAAGCACCATCAAACACTTAAAACGCATTCGCATACACAGCCGCCTGCCCATCGTCTTACCCGCCCGGATAACGGATGAATTCATAAGCGCCTTGACCGAAAGCACCAAACCCATAGTGCTGATCGTCCACTGCAACCATGCCAATGAAATCAACCCCCGCGTCATTGCCGCCTGCCAACGACTCAGGAGAAACGGCATCACCTTATTTAATCAATCGGTATTATTGCAAGGGGTTAATGACAACGTAGCGGCGCTATGCGAGTTGAGCGAACAACTGTTCAGTAACGGCGTCATCCCGTATTACCTGCATTTACTGGACAAAGCGACAGGAACGGGGCATTTCGACGTCTCCGAAGCGGCAGCCATCGCGTTAATCAAGCAGGTTCAAGCCGCCCTGCCCGGCTATCTAGTGCCTAAATTGGTAAAAGAACAGGCGGGAGCCGTCTCCAAACTAACGGTTTTTTAAGCGAGGGCAAGGATGGAATCAGCCTAATGTATTTGCAAGGTGGTATGTCAACGTATCCCGTTGTACTTCGCTGGACAATAAAAAACCCACTAAGCCTTATGGCTTGCGGGTTTTTGTACTTCGTCCGAGGCTCTATACAATGTTGACCTGTATGCACTGAAATTAAAGGGTTTATGATTTATTTTTTTAAAATATACCCCCAAAAATACCCCCACACGTTCAATGTAACCCCTGTTTTTTACAAAAGGCTTGTGCTGATTGCTGCCTGGGTTCGACTGGATGCAGCACTTGGCTAAGGCGGTGCTGATCTCTGGCAGCGTTCGACTGGATGCAGGGCTTGGCTAAGGCGGTGCTGATCTCTGACAGGGTTCGACTGGATGCAGGGCTTGGCTAAGGTGGTGTGACTTTTCTAAGTCAGTGTC
>PMJA01000280.1 GCA_003158415.1 Methylobacter sp. | reverse complement strand
CGATTTTGTTCATCTTGCCTTGAAAACTTCGTTCTTAATTGCAAGTCCTGGAACCAGTTCGGTATCACGCGCCAGCGAAACCGGCGCAAAAAAACCGACAGCTAAAACCAGTCATGAAGGCTCACTCACTCTTCATAACGACCTAGAAGCGCAGGGGGCGCAAATCTAATGGCATTTAATACTAAAGATGATGGCGGTGGTGATGACGTAATGAGCGAGATCAACGTCACACCGCTGGTGGATGTGATGCTGGTGTTGTTGGTGGTGTTTATCGTAACCGCCCCGCTGTTGACGCAAGCCATACACGTCAATTTACCGAAGACGGCCGAAACGGCGCCGCCTGAAGCAAAAGAAGCGGTGTATATCAGCGTCGACGCCAAAGGAAAAGTTTTTCTGGACAAGGTGGAAGTTGCCCTGGAAGCCTTTGAAAATGAACTGGTAACCCGCAAGGCCGCCGATCCAGAGATTGCGCTCAATCTTAACGCCGACGATGCCGTTCAATACGGCACGGTCGCTAAAGTAATGGCATCGATAGAGCGTTCAGGAATTACCAAGTTAGCGGTGTTGACGGCGCCTAAGCAATAACACATAGGCTAGGCTAGGCATAACTTGGCAATAAAGATAAGCGCCACAGATACACAGAAATGTTTATGATATCCAGAAGCATTAATCTGTGAATCTGTGGCAACTAAACAACCACTGAGTAGTTTTTTTAAAAATTGATCTTCGTCTTTAATACGGAAAAAGAAAATGCAGCTTAAAACCACACCGATAAAATTATTTTCAGTTCTGAGCGCATTGGCGTTTGTAGCTGTAGCCCAAGCTGAAGAACCCGTTACGCCGCCTATTCCAGGCGTGGCCGTCGGCGGCGTCGTTATTGAATTGATCAAGGACGGCTTTAAAGGCACGGAAGGCCCGATAGCTTACACCGACGGCAGCTTGTTGTTTACTGAAACCAATGCCAACAGGATCGTGCGTATCGCGCCCGACAACACCGTTACAACATTTTTAGAAGACTCTAACGGGGCTAACGGCCTGGCCTTGAATGCCGCAGGAGAACTCATCGCCGCTCAAACGCTTAAACCTCAGGTCGGCGTTATCTATCCTGTCGACAAGAAAAAAGCCTGGGCAGAAAATTTTGAAGGCGTGCCTTTCCAACGGCCTAACGACACTGTTGTCGACAAGAGCGGCGGCGTTTACTTTACCGACAGCGGCACTCGTCCGACCAAGGAAATCCCCAATCCGCCGCCTTCACACCCAGGCCTGTTTTATATCACCCCCGCCGGTGAACTCAAACGCCTGGCTAACGATATAGATCGTCCAAACGGCGTACAGCTGAGCAAAGATGAAAAGGTGCTGTATGTCGCCAATACCCTAGGCGAACATGTACTCGCTTATGACGTGGCCGCTGACGGCAGCATCAGCAACAAGCGTAAATTCGCCCGGTTGGACGGTTGGAAAAATGAAGACAATGCCTGGTCCAGCGGCGCCGACGGCCTTGCTATCGATGATAACGACAGGCTTTATGTGGCATCCAATTCCGGCATTGAGGTGTTCACTGCCAAGGGCGATGCTTTGGGTATCATTGTTCTACCGCAAAAACCGCAAAACATCGCTTTTGCCGGTACGGATAAGAAAACGCTTTATGCCGTAGGGCGCGGTTCCGCTTATAAGATACCATTGATTGCACAAGGCTATAAAGGCCGCGCGAAATAATCACATTGTTCCTACGCTGGAGCACCCTTGCTATTAAGTTAAGGCGTTAAATGCAGGGGTACAACGGCTTTAGCCGTTGATGGGTCTATAGCCAATCGTTGATAGCAACGGCTAAAGCCGTTGCGCTCCTGCTTAACATAATGGCAGTAATGCTGGAGCATGGGAACAAGAAATTTAAGGAATACACATGACACGTAAAACAGCTAAAGACTTCGATCCGCAAGTGCTGAAATTATTCGATCGCTATGTTCATGGCGATCTGTCACGCCGGGGTTTTTTAACGTCGGCCGCAAAATTTGCGCTGGTCGGACTGACCGCAGAGGGCTTGCTGGAGGCGCTGAGTCCGCGTTTTGCAGAAGCTCAACAAATAGGTCTGGATGATCCGCGACTCTCGGCCAGCTATGTGGAATATCCGTCGCCGTCAGGTTACGGCAAGATACGCGGTTATTTGGTCAAACCCGCTCAATTTAGCGGCAAGCTGCCGACGGTGCTGGTTATCCATGAAAACAGAGGCCTGAATCCGCACATTGAAGACATAGCCCGGCGTTTGGCGCTGGATAATTTTATCGCTTTCGCCCCCGATGCGCTGTTTCCATTAGGCGGCTATCCCGGCGATGAAGATAAGGCGCGTGAACTGTTTAAAGGGCTGGATCAAACCAAAACCCGCGCCGATTTTATCGCCGCCGCCGAGGTGTTGAAACAGTTGCCCGAAGGCAACGGCAAAGTCGGCGCAGTCGGCTTTTGTTACGGCGGTGGCATCGTCAATTATCTGGCGACGCAGTTACCTTTCCTTGCCGCTGCCGTGCCTTTTTACGGCAGCCAACCGACTGCGGAAGAGACGGCGAAAATTAAAACGCCGCTGTTGCTACATTATGCTGGAGAAGATGAGCGCATCAATGCAGGTTGGCCTGCTTACGAGACCGCGTTGAAAGCTTCCGGTGTGAGTTACGAAGCCTTTATCTATCCGGGCGTGCAACATGGCTTTAACAATGACACCACTCCGCGTTTCGACGAGGCGGCGGCAAAGTTGGCATGGGAACGCACGATAGCCTTTTTTAACAAGCACTTGCGTAGTTAAGATTTAGGTGATTTTCTATCATGAACCCACCAAAAGAATTATCTGTGAAACCGGGCTTTCGACGCTTTTTTGATGCTTTTCGTGGATACTCTGTTTTCTTGGGAATCACATTATTACTGATAATTCTGGATTTTTATGTTTAGACTTTGCTCCGTCCCTATCGTGTTTGTTTTGTGTGTGCTGTTTTGCCAGCAAGCCTTAGCCGACACGTCTACAGCGGAAACCGGGCAAGTTAAAGCGCAATTGATAGCGTCAGTCGATGCCGTACATCCGGGTGACGAGATTCTGGTGGGTGTCAACCAGCGCATCATTCCGCATTGGCATACTTACTGGATCAATCCCGGCGATTCCGGTTTGCCTACGACCATCGCCTACCAGCTGCCCGCAGGCGCTACAGCGGGCGAAATTCAATGGCCGACCCCCGAAGTTATTACGCTGGGGCCGGTGACGAATTACGGCTATGAAAATGAAGTCACCTTGCTGTCCGCGCTTAAAGTACCGGGCGATAGCGTTATCGGCGGTGTGTTTCCGATCAAAGCCCAAGTTAAATGGCTGGTCTGCGAGGAAGTCTGCATACCCCAGAAAGTTGAGTTAGAACTGGTGTTGCCGGTGGTATCTCTAGGCGTTGATACAGGGAAGGACAGTCCGTTGATTAAAACGGCCCGCGCTGCATTACCAGTGAGTAGCCCTTGGCCTATTCGTCTGGCGCATAACGAACAGGCTTTGGTTTTGAGCATCACCGACACCGAACTACCCTTTGTGGCTATTAGCAAAGCCCGGTTTTATCCGGCCAAATGGGGACAAATACAGCATAGCGCCGAGCAACCCTGGCAGATCTCCGGCAATACGTTGGCTTTGAAGCTACGAGCGGGAGATAAGCCGCTGGCTCTGGGCGAGAATTTAACCGGTGTTTTGACGGTGACGGAAAACAGTAGCGGCAAGCGGGTTACACGCGGGTTTAGTGTCAACATTGCCGGATCGGCGCTGGCGGCAAGTGGTGTCACGCTTCCATCCGAACAACCCGACTTAGTATTGGCCTCGGCATTGCTGTTGGCTTTTTTGGGCGGGGTGATATTAAACCTGATGCCCTGTGTGTTTCCGATACTGTCCATTAAGGCCTTATCGTTAATCAAGCATGCGCACCAGTCGCCTGTGCAAACCCGCCTGCAAGGACTGGCCTACACACTGGGCATATTGGCAAGTTTCACCTTGCTCGGTGGCGTGTTAATTGCATTAAGGGCAGGCGGGGTTCAGATCGGCTGGGGCTTTCAATTTCAGTCGCCGCTGTTTGTGTTGGCGGTGGCTTATTTAATTTTTGCCGTCGGACTCAGCTTATCCGGCGTGTTTACTATCGGCGGTTCGGTGGCGGGTATCGGCTCATCACTGGCCGGACGTTCCGGTTACAGCGGCAGCTTTTTTACCGGCGTATTGGCAACCATCGTTGCGACGCCTTGCACCGCGCCGTTTATGGGCGCGGCACTGGGCTTTGCGCTAACGCAGCCGCCCGTTGTGTTGTTAGCCGTATTTTTTTGTTTGGGTTTAGGGCTGGCATTGCCCTATTTATTGCTGAGCTTCTGGCCGTTTTTGCAACGCAGTCTGCCGAAACCCGGCGCATGGATGGATAAATTAAAACAGGGACTGGCTTTCCCCATGTACGGCGCGGCGGTGTGGCTGGTCTGGGTGCTGGCGCAACAAGCGGGTATTAATGCCGTTGCGGTGGCCTTGGGCGGAATGGTGGTTATCGCCTTTGCCGCCTGGCTCTACGAATTTTCAAAATACACAGGAAAAACGGCGCAACGTAGCGGCTCCGGCGCTGCCGGATTGGCGCTGGCCCTGGCTTTGATAGGCGGTTATTTTGGCGTGGCGACCGCAGTTCCCGCTGCAATATGCCTAAATTCCGAGTCGGCGACAAACTACGAACCCTACTCGGCAGCCCGTTTGAGCGAATTGCGCAGTGCGGGAAAGCCGGTGTTTATAAATCTGACGGCGGCCTGGTGCATCAGTTGCCTGGTCAATGAAAAGGTGGCGTTGAGCCAGCGTTCGGTTATCGATACTTTTAAAAGTGTAGGCATTACTTATTTGAAAGGCGACTGGACGAACCGCGATGCTGAAATCACCAAGATCCTGGCCGAATTCGGGCGTAGCGGCGTACCGCTCTATGTTTTTTATCCGGCAGGCGCTGAAAACTCAACGCATCCGGTTGTATTGCCGCAGTTATTGACCCCGGAAATTGTCACGCAGGCGGTCAGAGGGAAAGTGTAGGGGCGAAATCCGAAAACAACGCCGGAAACGGTTTTTTTTGCACAGCCTTTTTATCATTATTTTGGAGTTAACCATGTTTTTACATCGACTTTTTCAAATTGCTTTAGTGGGCTTTGCTTTCGCATCGACAACCGTCTATGCCGAATCCGTAGTAGATAAGGCGGCGCCGTTATTTTCCGCTACAGCCGCTGATGGCACTACCGTTAAGCTTGCCGATCTGCACGGTAAAACCGTGGTCTTGGAATGGACTAACCACGAATGCCCGTTTGTGGTGAAACATTATGAAAGCGGCAATATTCCCAATCTACAAAAAGACGCGGTCGCCAAAGGTATCGTCTGGCTGCAAGTGATTTCATCGGCGCCGGATAAGCAAGGCCATGTGAGTGGCGAAACCGCCCAAAAACTCAATGCCCATCGCGGCGCCACGCCGACCAATACCCTGTTCGATGACGACGGCAAGATAGGCAAGCTGTATGGCGCAACCAATACGCCGCAGTTTTTTATTATCGATCCGCAAGGCGTGTTGGTTTACAAAGGCGGGATAGACAGTATCCCTTCTGCCGACCAATCCGATATAGGCAAAGCTGAAAACTATGTCAGCGCCGCCCTGGCCGATCTTGCCGCAGGCAGGAAAGTCGCCAAATCCAACACTAAACCCTATGGCTGCTCAGTGAAGTACGCCAGTTAACACGAGGTAATCAAGATGAAAGTGACTATTCATATTTGGGACTTGCCGCATCGCTTGTTTCACTGGCTGCTGGCGGCGTCAGTGATAGCGGCTTATGTCACCGCCACCATCGGCGGCGAGCTGATCGATTGGCATGGCCGACTCGGTATTTTTATACTTGGCTTACTTGTTTTTCGCATCGTCTGGGGCTTTATAGGCTCGACCCATTCCCGGTTTTCGACTTTTTTTCCTACTTTTTCACGGCTGTCCGCTTATCTTAAAGGCCAATGGCACGGTATCGGCCATAATCCGCTGGGTGCGCTGTCGGTCATCGCACTGTTGGCTGCGGTGGCGGTGCAGGTGGGCACAGGATTGTTTGCTAACGACGATATTGCATTTGAAGGCCCGTTGTTCGATTTTGTCGATAAGTCGGTTAGCAATCAATTGACCAGCTTGCACAGCACCACCTTTTATGTGTTGCTGGCGCTGGTGGTTTTACATTTAATCGCCATTATTTTTTATCGCTGGGTTAAAAAAACCAATCTTGTCGCGCCCATGCTGACGGGAAAAAAAGAAGTCCCCGTCGCTTTGGCGGCAACCCATTATCAGGGTAAAGGCTTTGGTGTCATCCGTTTTATTCTGTCGTTGATTATTTCCAGCACGGTGATGTGGGGGGTTTCGAGTGGAGCATCACAGCTTTATTCGGCGCAAAGCCCGCAACAAACCGTACCCGCCAACTCCAGTTTTTAACCACCCGCTCTTTTATCATTTAACTTAAGGAACTGAAACATGAAAAAAAAATTAACTCTCGCTATTTTGCTTGCAGCTACTGCCACAGCGGCGCTCGCCGGCCCGATTGAAGAAAATATCAGATGGCGGCAATCGGCTTATTCGTTTGCGGCCTGGAACGTCCAGAAAATTAAAAGCCAGGTCGTCGACCATCCTGACACTTATAACAAAGACAGCGTGACTGCGGCAGCCAATGCTATAGCCGCAGTGGCCAATTCCGGATTGGGTGCGCTTTATACGGAAGGTTCAGACCAAGGCATAGGCTGGAAACAAACCCGCCTAAAACCTGAATTCTTCCTGAAAAAAGATGAAGTTACCAAACTGGCCAATACTTTTAACGAAGCGGCCAATGAATTGGCAAAAGTAGCAGCTACCGGTGATGTCAACCTGATCAAGACCCAGTTCGGCAAAGTCGGCGAATCCTGCAAAGCTTGCCATGACCTGATTCGTATTAAGGAATAAAGTCTATAGCATAGCCGTAGGTCGGGTTAGCGATAGTCTAACCCGACACATCGAGCTAAAAATAACAGTCAAACGAATTGTGCGATGAATCAATAAAAAAGCGGAGAAACCTGCATGCCCCCTTACACCCGACGTGATTTTATCGCCACTGCCTCTGCGGGCGCGGCATTGGCAGCATTTGCAACCGATACATTTGCTGCCGAAGCGACCCCGGAAGCTCCGGTTAAAGCATCGACACCTCCCGCTTTCACGACCCTACACGAACAGAAACCACTGCCCTTCAATCCGGCCAAACTGGATTATCAAATGGATTACGGTGCAACGACAGCATCCTATATAGACGCATTTTTCCGCAACATCCAGTGGGACATCGTCGCATTTCGCTTGGATAAAGCCCGCCAGATGAGGGCGCTGGCGGCTTATTGAATCTAAAAGCTTTAACTATTCTTGGGCGGTGATTGTTAAAAAAAACAGCCAGATCATTTAGAGCAGCCCGTTACTAATTCGAATTCTCCGAGAAATCCATGTGGATCGTTAATATTGCACTACGCCGCCCTTACACGTTTATCGTGGCGGCGCTACTGATACTGTTGTCCACGCCTTATGTGTTACGCAACATGCCTACCGACATTTTTCCGGATATTAATATTCCGGTCGTCGCCATGTTGTGGGATTACAAAGGTATGACCGCCAAGGAAATTGCGGATCGTCTTACCGGTTCGGTCGAACGATCCATGTCCTTGATAGACGGCATTGAGCACAGTGAATCTGTTTCTTTAGCAGGAGCTGCAGTCATCAAGGTGTTTTTTCATGAGGGCGTCGATATACGCACCGCCCTTGCGCAGGTGATGTCCAGCAGCAACTCGGTTTATCGTTCTCTACCACCCAGCACCGCGCCCCCGCAGGTGATACAGTATTCCGCTTCCGATTTACCGCTGGTGCAATTGGGCATTTCCAGCAGCGTTGTGCCGGAAACGGAGGTGAACGATCTTACCAATAACATCGTCCGCAACGCTCTGCAATCGAAACGAGGTGTTGCGCTAACCAGTCCTTTTGGTTCCAAAAGCCGCCAAGTTACGGTCGACATTGATCCATCAGCCTTGCTGTCCAGAGGACTGACGCCTGCCGACCTAGTCGATGCGATGGCGATACAGAATTTAATATTGCCTACAGGCACGATCAAAGTTGGTTCTACCGAATACGACGTCACCCTGAACGGCTCGATTGCCTCCATTCCCCGCATCGGCGACATACCGGTGCGCACGGCCAATGGCACGACCACGTTGATACGCGATGTCGCCAATGTACGCGACGGCGCGTCGCCGCAAACTACGATAGCTCGCCAGAACGGCGAGCGCGGCATACTCAATTCCATCTTCAAGGTCGGCAACGTGTCGACGCTGGACGTCGTCGATTACGTCAAGCAATCCATTCCCAAGATTCTCGAGCAAATGCCTGAAGGCATCAATATGCGCCTGATGTTTGACCAGTCACTGTTCGTCAAGGCGGCCATCGGTAACGTGATGCACGAGGGCTTGATCGCCGCAGGCTTGACCGCCGCTATGATTTTACTGTTCCTGGGCAACTGGCGCAGCACCTGCATCATCGCCGTGTCGATTCCGTTATCCATCATGGTTTCGCTGATCGTGTTGTATCTGATCGGCGAAACCATCAACCTGATGACGATGGGCGGACTGGCGCTGGCGGTGGGTATCTTGGTGGATGACGCCACTGTCGAAATTGAAAATATCGAGCGGCAACTATTGATGGGCAAAAATCCGCGTCAGGCCATACTTGATGGCGCGGCGGAAATCGCCATGCCGGCGTTGGTGTCGACTTTGTGTATCTGCATCGTGTTCGTACCGATGTTTTTCCTTACCGGTGTGGCGCATAGCCTGTTCGTGCCGATGGCCGAGGCCGTGGTGTTCGCCATGCTGGCGTCCTATCTGTTGTCGCGTACGCTGGTGCCGACGTTGGTGATGTATATGATGGCCGGTCACCATGGCCGCAAGAGCCAGGCATCAACTAATTTCATCGCTCATACTTTCAAGCAAGTCCACCACGCTTTCGAGAACGGCTTCGAAGCTTTCCGGGGGCATTATGTTGTTTTGCTCAGTCATTTGCTGAATCATCGATTGCGTTACGGCTCTGCCTTTTTGGGATTTTGTTTGCTGTCGCTGACTTTAGTGCCATTGCTGGGTCGGGATTTATTTCCAGCAGTGGACACCGGCCAAATCAGGCTGCATGTGCGAGCACCCGCTGGTACACGCATAGAAGAGATGCCTAAACATATCGACGAAGTAGAAAAAATCATACGAGAACTTATCCCAACGGAAGAACTGGGCGATATGCTAGATATTATCGGCGGCCCGTACAGCACGCGTAACACGCTATTTGGCAATTCCGGCACAGTGGAAACCGCTGACACCGAAATCATGATCTCTTTGCGTCCTGGCGATCATGCGCCTAGCATCTCCTATATTAAGAACTTACGCGAAAAGTTGCCGCGCCTTTTTCCCGAACTGGAGTTCTTTTTTCAACCCGCCGATCAAGTGAGCCAAACCCTTAATTTCGGCACGCCTGCGCCTATCGATATACAAATAGTTGGCGGCAAGCCGGAAGAGATCTTGCCGCTAGTGGTCACGCTCAATAATCGCTTGCGCCAGATTCCCGGCATCGTCGATGCCCACATTTACCAGCGCACCAATAGACCTGCGCTGGATCTGGAAATGAATCGCGCGCAACTGCATCAACTGGGACTTTCAGCCCGCGATGTTGCGCAAAATCTGCTGTTGACGTTGAGTGGCAGTATGCAGACCGCGCCGACTTATTGGTTGAACCCAGCCAATGGCAACACGGTAAACATCGGCGTAATGGGCAATCCGCTCGATCTCGACAGCATAGACGCATTAATGCGCACGCCAGTGGGTGGTATCAATAAAAGCCAGCCGCAATTATTGGGCAATCTGGTAACTTTGAAACGTTCGATACAACCAGCGGCGGTGACGCACTTTAATGCCAATAACGTGTTTAATATTTACGCGAATGTCGAGGATCGGGATTTGGGTTCGGTCAGCATCGATATAGACCGGCTGATCGAAGAAAGTAAAGCAACATTGCCACGCGGTGTTGAACTGGAAGTGCGCGGTCAGATCCAGACGCTCAACAGTTCGTTTGTCGGGCTGGCGAACGGGCTGGCGGTGGCTATCGTGTTGTTGTACTTATTATTGGTGGTCAACTTTCAGTCCTGGCTGGATCCGTTGATTATTGTCAGTGCCTTGC
Source organism: Methylobacter sp. (assembly GCA_003158415.1). GTDB lineage: Bacteria > Pseudomonadota > Gammaproteobacteria > Methylococcales > Methylomonadaceae > Methylobacter_C. The sequence continues at coordinate 15,120 of PMJA01000280.1, read as the reverse complement.
CTGCAGCGCTGGCGGGCATTGCCTGGACGTTGTTCCTGACCGGCACCACGCTGAGCATTCCGGCCTTGACCGGCAGCATCATGTCTATGGGTGTGGTCACCGCCAACAGCATCCTGGTGGTTTCTTTCGCCCGCACGCGTCTGGGCGAAGGCGTGCCGCCGTTAATGGCGGCCCTGGAAGCCGCCTCCACCCGATTGAGGCCAGTCATGATGACGGCCTTCGCCATGATCGTCGGCATGTTGCCGATGGCGGTCGGCTGGGGCGAAGGCGCAGAGCAGAACGCCCCGCTGGGCCGAGCCGTGATCGGCGGGCTGGCTTTTGCCACAGTTTCCACGCTGATATTTGTTCCCATCGTTTTTGCCAGTGTCCATCGCTGGCTGGAACAGCGCCATTCAATTCGAGCAACCCTTATAACCGAATAAAACCGTCATGAGCAATCATCAAACCCCCACTTTCTCTTTGCCGTCCCATCCGCAACGAACCCTGATAGTGGTCAGGCGAGTCGGTTTCGGGCTGCTGTTTTTTTTAACGCTGGCAGGCGGCTGGCGCTTAGTGATAAATCAAAGCGATGCCGAAAGTTTGAAACAGCGCAACATCGACAGCCTGTCGCGCAGCGTCATTGCCGTGCGCTCAAGGCCGGGCGAGGTATCGCACAAGATAGTGTTGCCCGCCAGCTTGCGCGGCAGCACGGAAACGCAACTTTATGCCCGCAGTAACGGCTATTTAAGCGTCTGGCACAAGACACTCGGCGATCAAGTGAAAAAAGGCGAGTTGTTGGCGGTGATTGATGTACCCGAATTGGAGCAGGAACTGGCTCAGGGGCATGCCGCTCTGGCGCAGATCAAAGTCAGGCTGGAATTGGCGCGTTCGACCTTGCAGCGCTGGACGGTTCTAAACGAATCCGGCAGCGCGGTGCAACAGGAACTCGATGAAAAACGCGGCGCCCTTAACCAGGCGCAAGCCGATCTGATGGCCGCCGAAGTCAATGTCAAACGCCTGGAAAAGCTGGAAGGCTATCGCCGTATTATCGCGCCGTTTTCCGGGGTTATTACGCGCCGATCGGTCGATGTGGGCAGTCTCATCAGCGCAGGCACGCAAGAGTTGTTCGCGCTGACGCAAATCGACCCGTTGCGCTTGAGCGTCTGGGTGCCGCAAGTTTATTCGGATGACGTCAAGGTCGGCCAGGAAGTGACGGTGCGCCTGATCGAAGAAAAAGACAAGCTCATCGCCGCCCGCGTCGAACACGTCGCAGGCGCTTTAGACCCGATCAATCGCTCACGTCAGGTGGATATTACTCTACCAAATACTGACGGTAAGCTGTTGCCCGGTTCCTATGTAGAAATCGCTATCAACGTGGTCGGCGGCAAAGCCAGCCCATTGGTGGTGCCCGCCAATGTCCTGGTGGTCGATCAGGCAGGTACACATGTCGTCATTGTCGATGCCGAAAAGCGCATCGCCTTTCGCCCCGTCAAGCTGGGCCGCGATTTCGGGCGCGAAGTCGAGATTTTGCAGGGTATGAATCCCGGCGATGTGCTGGTTGCCAGCCCGTCGGATTTATTGGTCGAAGGCGAAACGGTGAGGGTGGTGGAAACGCAGAAAAAACCGGAAGATAAGCCCAAGGACAAGGCGGCGGTTAAATCGTGAGCTGCGCCGATCGGGGTTTGCAACCACGATCGTAATGTTTGAAGGCATCAACATAAACAAAACGCTTCGTAAGTCAATAGCAAGTAGCCTGTTGAGACTGGACGTTAATATTGTTTTCGAAATGCCGGATACAGTTTTCCCGGCATTATTGTCTATCGGCGGATACCCGGTTTCAGCATGGCTAATGAAACTTGCCCAACGCTTAAGGTGATTTCACATAGAGCCAGAAAACAGTTGTCGCGCAAAATATTTTGATATATGATTATACGTATATCAATAGCAGAGTTAACAACATGTCCCCCGCTCAATTTTTCAAATGCTTGTCCGATGAAACGCGCTTGCGTTGCGTCGCTTTGTTGCAAAAGCAAGGCAAGCTCTGTGTCTGTGAATTAACGACGGCGCTGGATTTATCCCAACCCAAAATTTCCAGACATTTGGCCTTGTTGCGTCAATGCAGATTATTACTGGACACCCGTGAAGGATCATGGGTTTATTACCAGATTAACCCGACCTTGCCGGACTGGGCTTTTCCGATACTGGCAAATGTATTGACGGCTGTTGAAATGACCGGCCAGTTTCAAACCGATTTGGAACGATTACATAAAATGGCAAATAGGCCTGATATGGCGATGTGCAGCTAAGTTTATCGCAACTGCAAGGCGCGCATGGCACCCTGCGACTAAATGCGGACTTTGCCTCTGGAAGAATTGTCCGGCGAGGCGCAGGTCGCCGAGTTGAACGCAATAGGCAAACTTAATAGTTAACTGACCGAGATTACAACCATGAACCCGTCAAAAACAAACCTATCCGGCTCTACGAAACTGGACAAACCCAAACGCCTGGGCTTTGTCGAGCGCTTTTTAACGCTGTGGATTTTTATCAGTATGGCCATCGGGATAGCCTTAGGTTATTTTATGCCCAGCTTCACCCATCAGCTGAATTATTTCCAGGTCGGCACGACTTCGATACCGATCGCCATCGGCCTGATTTTGATGATGTATCCGCCGCTGGCCAAGGTGCGCTACGAGGAATTGCCCAAGGTTTTCAAAAACACGAAAATATTGATGCTGTCTTTAATCCAAAACTGGATTATCGGCCCGGTGCTGATGTTTGTGCTGGCGGTAGTTTTTCTGCGGGATTACCCGGAATATATGGTGGGTTTGATTATTATCGGCCTGGCTCGCTGCATCGCCATGGTGCTGGTCTGGAATGATCTGGCCCAGGGCGACGCCGAATATTGCGCCGGTCTGGTGGCTTTCAATTCCATTTTCCAGGTGCTGTTCTTTTCCGTTTATGCCTATATTTTCGTCACCGTCCTGCCTGATTGGCTGGGCATTGCTTCCGGCCTGGAAGTCCGGGTTACTATCATAGAGGTCGCCAAAAGCGTGTTGATCTATCTCGGCATCCCTTTTTTTGCCGGTATGCTCACTCGTTTTGTCATGGTGCGGCGCAAAGGACAACAGTGGTATGAGGAAAAGTTCATCCCCAAAATTAGCCCTATCACGCTGATAGCGCTGCTGTTCACGATCCTGGTGATGTTCTCCCTAAAAGGTGAGTATATCGTGCAACTGCCTTTGGATGTGGCGCGCATTGCCGTACCGCTGGTGATTTATTTCATTATTATGTTCCTGCTTACGTTTTATATGTCGGCCAAGGCCGGAGCCGGGTATGGTGTTAGCGCTACGCTGTCGTTTACCGCCGCCGGTAATAATTTCGAGTTGGCCATCGCCGTGGCGATAGCGGTATTCGGCCTACAATCCGGTGAGGCTTTTGCTGCGGTGATAGGTCCGCTGGTTGAGGTTCCGGTTTTAATCGGCCTGGTCAAAGTCGCCCTTTACTTCAAGCGCAAATACTTTACGTCGACGCTTGCCTAATAAACGTCTATTGCTCTGATGACGCCAACGGTTTAAATATGACAGGTATGTTATTACAAATAGCAGTGCTGCAAAAAAATGGGGCTTAACATAAGCCCCAAAAATAAGCGCACCTCAAACTTGTCCGGCAGGTTTCTTTTTGTCGATAGCGGTTTTTACCGGTTTACTTATATCAACTTTGTCGGGTTTGGTATAACTGGGCTTTCCGGCTGAATCATTATCATCCTGTGGCGGACGCGGCTCTTTACCGGCCATCAAGTCATCGATTTGATCCTTATTAATGGTTTCCCATTTCATCAAGGCATCCGCCATTTTGTGGAGTATGCTGATGTTTTCCTGCAAAATGGTTTCTGCACGTTGATAGTTGGCGTCGATAACCGCACGTATTTCTTCATCAATATGGTGGGCGATCGTACTGGACACTTTACTGCCTTGCGAGCCGGGATAACCCATGAAAGGTTGGCCGTTTTCCTCGCCGTAAACCAGCGGGCCGAGCTTGTCGGAAAAGCCCCAGCGGGTGACCATGTTGCGCGCCAGTTCAGTAGCCCGTTCTATGTCGTTGGATGCCCCTGTGGTCACGCGGTCGCCGCCATAAATCATAAGCTCCGCAATCCGTCCGCCAAACAAACTGGCTATCTGGCTTTCCAGTTTGCGTTTGCTGGCGCTGTATAGATCCCTTTCGGGTAAAAACATGGTGATACCCAGAGCCCGGCCTCGCGGCATGATGCTTACTTTGTAGACAGGATCGTGATCGGGCGATGATTGCCCAACAATACAATGGCCGGCTTCATGATAAGCTGTTAATAACTTATCTTCTTCCGTCATCACCATGGTATGCCTCTCGGCGCCCATGAGAATTTTGTCCTTGGCTTTTTCGAGATCGCTCATGCTGACTTGCACTTTATTCGATCTGGCGGCAAACAAAGCGGCCTCATTGACGACATTCGCCAATTCCGCGCCTGAAAACCCCGGCGTGCCTCTAGCAATATCTTTTAATTTAACATCATCGGCGGCGGGCACTTTTTTAATATGTACGTTCAAAATCTGTTCGCGACCGCGCACATCGGGTAAGCCGACATTAACCTGACGGTCAAAGCGACCCGGTCTAAGTAAGGCTTTGTCCAGCACATCGGCGCGGTTGGTTGCAGCGATAACGATAACGCCTTCGTTGCCGGTAAAACCATCCATTTCCACCAGCAACTGATTCAAGGTTTGTTCGCGCTCATCATTGCCGCCGCCCATGCCTGCGCCGCCGCGTTGACGTCCGACTGCATCGATTTCGTCGATAAATATGATGCAAGGCGCGTGTTCCTTAGCCTGGGCGAACATATCCCTGACTCTGGATGCGCCGACGCCGACAAACATTTCAACAAAATCGGAACCGGAAACGGTAAAAAACTTAACCCCAGCCTCGCCTGCAATCGCCCTGGCAATCAACGTTTTACCGGTACCTGGAGGCCCTACCATTAAAATTCCGCGCGGTATTTGTCCGCCCAGTTTTTGGAATTTTAGTGGATCCGCCAAAAAATCGACCAGTTCAGCCACGTCTTCTTTAGCTTCTTCACAGCCTGCGACGTCCGCAAAGGTGGCGGTCAATTTGTCTTCTTCGAGCAGCTTAGCCTTGCTTTTGCCAAAGGCATTGCCGCCCATGCCGCCACCTTGGGTTTTACGCATATAGATCATCCACACAACAATCAATAGCAGCATGGGAAACCAGGAGATAAACATCTGCATAAAAACCGATTGCTGTACCGGCGGTTTGGTTCTTATCTGGACACCGGCGCTTAAAAGATCATCAATTAAATGAGGATCGTTCGGGTTAAACGTTTCATAATTCTGACCGTCCGATGTGCGAAGCTTAATTGAAGGCCCGGACATTTCTACACGTTCCACCAGTTTATTCTTAACCTTGGTGATAAAGTCGGAATAAGCGATGGATTCGTCTATCGGCGGCGTGGTGTTTACGCGGTTGTATATTAAAAATGCACCGACTAACACAACAGCCCAAAGAAGCGTGGTTTGTATATATTTTTTCATGATTTAAATCTCCTGGCCCTCGAAAGGATCATTATGTGGCGTTGCGATGACCTACAACTGCACTCAAAACCCGATGTTTTCACGTCGTCCTGTCATCAGTCTGAAACATTTCTAACTAATCCTACTGTTTTTGTAGGATTTATACTAGCTTTCTTTATTGATTTTGTACATTATAAAAAGCTCATTAATTGCTCGCCAAAACTGCGCTTTATTTTATCCAGCGCTATGACCTGAATTTGTCTAACGCGTTCCCGGGTTAAATTAAGTTCCGCGCCGATTTCCTGTAACGTCATTTCCCTGTCCACCTCAACGCCAAAATGGCAACAAATAACTTTGGCTTCTCTGGGATTAAGTATTTTTATCGCCTTACCCATCAAGTTTTCAAGATCGGTTTGCGCTATTTTTATGAAAGAAGGCGTAAAAACCTGCTGTTCCAGAAAATCAATGGGGGCAAATGAACTTTCCTCATCCTCGTCATACCCCTCAAGCGATAGGGCTGTTTGTGAAATCGATAAAACGGCATGAATTTCGTCACTCGATAGTGTTGCGCATTCGGCTAACTCTTTAATGGTAGGTTCTTCGCCTGTTCGCGCAATAAACTGCTCTTTAATCCTAAACACCTTATTAATAGTGGCGACTTGCCCGCAAGGCACCCGCACGACCCGCTCGCATCGCGACAAAGATCGGGAAATGGCTTGCCTGATCCAGTAACCGGCATACGTTGAAAATTGAAAACCCAAGCGATGATCATACCTATCGACCGCTTTTAACAAACCGGACTGGCCTTCTTGTACCAGATCGTCAAAATCTAAAAAACCGCTTTTGTATTGATTGGCGATGAATAACACTAACCTGGAATTAACGGTCGCCAATTTTTGCCTTAAACCTAACCAGCGATATTCCGAAAAAACCGCCTCGGCAACGTATTTATGCATGTCACCAGGGGATAAAAACAGACTGTATTCGTCATAAGATGACACGCTACCCAGCCATAGCGCCGCATCAATGCTGCTGCGCCGACTCAAGCCTTCCAGCCGTTTAAGCATTAAATTAGCATTGTTTTCATGGGCTTGTATGGCGGGCTGATAACAAAGTCCTCTGAACTTATAAGCATAAACAACAACATCAACCAGCTTGATCAGATCATGAAATGAAAAAGGAAACAATTGCAGCGCGGTTGCCAGATTTTGTTTTTCAAGCGCATAACAAGTCTCCGTCAAGACAGTGCCGGACAGGACATGAAAGTGTTTTTTTATCTCGGCTAAAGCCGTTGTTAACTCTGATGCCAGCGTTGTTTCATCATACTGCTCAGTCATGCAAGCATTTTGTTCGTATTTATTAAGCAGCCATAAAGCGGTGACAGGGAATTGGGAAAGCGCATTACTCAGTCTGGATTGTTCGTCTTTTAACTGTCTGGCTATTTTAAAATTCCCTTGCTCTGTATGCGCTGTCGCCTCATTAACTCCGCTTGCAGTTTGTTCGGTTTCAACAGCATAACTATCGACAACGACGCCTGATTCCTGCTTTGACCACTGAGTATTCAAATATGCCATGACACCAAATCCCCGCAAACAGAGTGTTTTGAAAACTTAAGCCGCCGGTTACCCGATACACAGCAACTTAATCTCTTTATAACGCCATCAGACCCAATATAATTCCATTCGTTAGCAACACCCTGAAACTATTATTAACGATTTGTTTACTAACCGTTTCGCAACAAGGTAACAATTAGCAAGGCTTCCGTCAAAATATAGTTTTACAAAACATAAACACGCCGTTACAGGCACTTAGGAGGAGTAGCTAAAAACCGCTATTTCTAACTCATTTAGCATTAGAAGCGGCTAGGGGCTTGCGTAACTAAAATCTATTGGTATAATGGTCAGCTCTTGAAGTTATATAGACTTCAGGCGCGTAGCTCAGTTGGTTAGAGCACCACCTTGACATGGTGGGGGTCGTTGGTTCGAGTCCAATCGCGCCTACCAGACATTAAAGCACTGCACTGGCGGTGCTTTTTTTATTGTAGCAAACCGAAAATATAAGATGCCTGTAATTACGCTTCCTGATGGTTCTCGTCGCGAGTTTGACCACACTGTTACAGTGATGGATGTCGCTAAATCCATAGGCGCGGGATTAGCCAAGGCAACTTTGGCAGGTCGGGTTAATGACGTGCTGGTCGATGCCGATACCTTAATCGATCGGGATGCTACTTTACAAATCATTACCGCAAAAGATGCGGACGGCGTTGATGTGATTCGTCATTCAACTGCACATCTATTGGCGCAGGCCGTCAAGCAATTATTCCCCGACGCACAAGTGACGATAGGGCCGGTTATCGAAAACGGCTTTTTTTATGACTTTGCTTATCAAAGACCGTTTACTCCCGATGATCTGACGGCTATCGAAGCAAAAATGCAGCAATTGGCGGCAGAAGATTATGCCATTAGTCGTTCGGTATTAAGCCGGGATGCGGCGGTTACGTTTTTCAGAGAGCAGGGCGAAAGCTATAAAGCCGAGATTATCGAGTCCATTCCTGCGGATCAGGATTTGTCCCTTTATCAGCAAGGCGGATTTACCGATTTATGCCGTGGCCCACATGTGCCCAGCACAGGCAAATTAAGCGCTTTTAAATTGATGAAGATTGCAGGCGCGTACTGGCGCGGCAATTCCGAAAATGAAATGTTGCAACGCATCTATGGCACGGCCTGGGGCGATAAAAAAGAATTACAGGCTTATCTGCATCGTTTGGAAGAAGCGGAAAAGCGCGATCACCGTAAGTTGGCCAAGACCCTGGATTTATTCCATAGTCAGGAAGAAGCGCCCGGCATGGTGTTTTGGCACGAAAAAGGTTGGATTATTTATCAACAGGTTGAGCAATACATACGCGACAAATTACGCGTTAACGGTTACGGTGAAGTCAAAACGCCGCAGCTGGTAGACCGTTCTTTATGGGAAAAGTCAGGGCACTGGGAAAAATTCGGGGCCATGATTTTTACCACGCATTCGGAAAACCGCGATTACGCGATCAAGCCGATGAATTGCCCCTGTCACGTACAGATTTATAACCAGGGTATTAAAAGTTACCGCGATCTGCCTATCCGTTTGGCGGAATTCGGCTCCTGCCACCGTAATGAACCGTCGGGTACGCTACATGGCTTAATGCGGGTCAGGAACTTCGTACAGGATGATGCGCATATCTTTTGTACGGAAGGCCAAATTCAGGACGAAGTATCGACTTTTATCGATATGCTGTTCGCCGTTTATAAAGATTTTGGCTTCGACGAAGTTATTATTAAGTTATCGACACGCCCTGAAAACAGGGTGGGCGACGATACGGTCTGGGACAAGGCCGAAAATGCCCTAGAACTGGCGCTCAATAACAAAGGCTTGAAGTGGGATTTGCAACCCGGCGAAGGCGCGTTTTACGGCCCCAAAATTGAATTTTCGCTGAAAGACTGCATCGGACGCGTCTGGCAATGCGGCACGATACAGGTCGATTTTTCCATGCCGGGCCGCTTGGGCGCAACCTATATAGCCGAAGACGGTTCCAAGCAAGCCCCAGTTATGCTGCATAGAGCCATACTCGGTTCGTTGGAGCGCTTTATTGGTATTTTGATTGAACAGCACGCTGGAACCTTCCCTCTGTGGCTATCGCCGGTGCAGGTCATGGTGCTGGACATTGCCGACAGGCATGCCGATTATGCGTCTGAAATCTTCAAAGCGCTGGAGCAACAAGGCATCCGGGTAAAAATAGACTTGAGAAATGAGAAGATCGGGTTTAAAATCCGAGAGCATTCTATGCAGCGGGTACCGTATCTCGTCATTGTAGGCGATAAAGAATTAGAAGAACAGCGTATTACGGTACGCACGCAAAAAGGTGAAGATTTAGGTAGTCTGACAATCAGTGAATTTACCGAACGGTTAGCACAAGAGATTGCGGATAGAAAATGAGTATTTTTGGAGGATTAGGGTATCGCTGCTAAAAAAGATGAGACACGCTTGAATGATGCAATCACCGCAAGACGGGTGAGGGTTACAGGCGCAGAGGGTGAAGCATTAGGTATAATCTCGCTGGATGAGGCCAAACAGATTGCTTATGCGGCAGACTTGGATTTAGTAGAAATATCGCCAAACGCGGATCCTCCCGTTTGCAAGATAATGAACTACGGCAAATACCAGTTTGAACTTAACAAAAAGCTTCAAGTTGCCAAAAAGAAACAAAAGCAGATTCAGGTCAAGGAAATCAAATTCCGACCCGGCACCGACGAAGGGGATTATCAGGTTAAACTGCGCAGTTTAGTCAAATTCCTTAATGAAGGTGACAAAACAAAAATCACAGTACGTTATCGTGGGCGCGAAATGGCGCATCGCGAAATCGGCATGGATCTGCTAAAGCGTATCGAAAAAGATTTGGAAGAATTGGCGATAGTTGAACAATTTCCGAAAATGGAAGGTCGGCAAATGATTATGGTTATGTCGCCGAAAAAGAAAAAATAATATCATTGTTTCCTTGGCTTACTATTAAGCAGAAAGCCTTAGCTTTGCGGGCTGTAGGAACAATGGCAGTTGTGTAGCGATGCGGCCTGCCGCGCCGCTACCACAAGCAGCAAAGGATCTGCTGCTAACGGCATCGTAAAGATGCTAGTAATTCTTCAGGGCCGTGCATTTTGCCTTGCTGGGTTATGTCTCAGGGATTTTTCATTTATATTAGCGGAGCAAACAAATGCCAAAGATAAAAACTAACCGTGGTGCTGCCAAGCGTTTTAGACGCACAGGCAATGGCGGTTTTAAATGCGGACAGTCGCATCGTCGTCATATTTTGACCAAGAAGTCGACTAAAAGAAAAAGACAGTTACGCTCACCCGCAACTATTCATCCATCAGATGTGCGCATGGCCGCACGTATGATGCCTTACAGTTAATCAAGGAGAATAGCAATGCCTAGAGTTAAACGCGGCGTAACAGCCAGAGCAAGACATAAAAAAGTTTTAAAATTAGCGAAAGGTTACTACGGTGCCCGTAGTAGAGTTTATCGCGTCGCTAAACAAGCGGTCATCAAAGCGGGTCAATATGCGTACCGCGATCGCAAACAAAGAAAACGTCAATTCCGCGCCTTGTGGATCGTCCGAATCAACGCCGCTGCGCGTTTGTATGGAATATCTTACAGTCGCTTGATCAATGGCTTAACAAAAGCCAATGTAGCAATAGACCGTAAAGTTTTAGCCGACATCGCAGTACGTGACATTGAGTCATTTGGTAAAATAGCAGAAATTGCTATAGCCAATCAAAGTCAGCCTTAAGAAAGACGCAGTTTTTCTGCACTAAGGCATCTTATGAAACCATCCGTGTCTTTTCAAGAGGCGGATGGATCAGGGTTTTATCCTGAAATCCTGTTTTAAATAGTTTCCCATTCCTAACTTAAAGCGAGCAGAGCAGTGTCGGCTACCCTTGAAGAGATTCTCGCGCAGGCATTACAAGAGCTTGCAACAGTTAATGACCTTAATCAACTCGATAAGGTTCGCGTACACTATCTGGGTAAAAAAGGATTGTTTACCTTGCAGATGAAAGAATTGGGCGGCCTTGATCCTGAGCAAAGGCGATCGGTTGGCCAAATCATTAATCAAGCTAAAGATCAATTTCAGCAACAACTCGAAGCCTGCAAAGAGCGGCTGGAAACTGTCGCATTAGCGACAAGACTAGCTGGCGAGCGTATTGATGTGACTTTGCCCGGACGCGGTCAGTCGGTGGCAGGGCTACACCCGGTTACTACAACGCTGAGACGAATTTCAAAAATATTTGCCAGTGTCGGATTTAAGGTCGTTGACGGGCCTGAAATCGAAGATGACTATCATAACTTTGAAGCGCTGAATATTCCCGCGCACCATCCTGCAAGAGCCATGCATGATACGTTTTATTTTGATGCCCATACGGTATTAAGAACGCATACGTCGCCCGTGCAAATAAGAGTAATGGAATCCGAACAGCCGCCATTAAAAGTGATTGCCCCTGGCCGCGTGTATCGCTGCGATTCGGATATTACCCATACCCCGATGTTCCATCAGGTGGAAGGTTTTCTGGTCGACACCGATGTCAGTTTTGCCGATTTGAAAGGCGTGGTTTACGAATTTTTGCGTGCGTTTTTTGAAAAAGACATACAAGTGCGCTTTAGGCCGTCTTATTTTCCTTTTACCGAGCCTTCGGCAGAAGTTGATATTGAATGCGTCATGTGCAACGGCGAAGGTTGTCGCGTATGTAGCCAAACCGGATGGCTGGAAGTCATGGGCTGCGGAATGATTCATCCCGAAGTTTTTAAAGCGGTTAATATCGATAGCGAACGGTACAGCGGTTTTGCCTTCGGCATGGGCGTAGAGCGCCTTGCGATGTTACGCTATGGTATTAACGATTTACGGTTGTTTTTTGAAAATGATCTTAAATTTTTAGAGCAATTTAATTAAGTTGTCGTTACACAGGAAAACTTAGAATCATGCAAATTAGTGTAGCTTGGTTAAGATCATACATTAATCCGGCAATCAGTACGGAAGAACTGGTCGAACAATTGACGATGGCCGGTCTGGAAATCGGTTCTGTAGAACCCGCAGCGGCACAGTTTAGCGGCGTGGTGGTGGGCGAAGTTGTGGCTATGCAGCAGCATCCGGATGCGGATCGTTTGCGCGTTTGTCAGGTTGCTGTCGGTGCAGCCGAGCCTTTGCAAATTGTTTGCGGCGCAAGCAATGTCCGCGTCGGTTTGAAAATTCCTGCGGCACTGTGCGGCGCGGTATTGCCGGGCGATTTTAAAATAAAAAAATCAAAACTGCGTGGCGAAGAATCCTTCGGTATGTTGTGCTCGGAAAAAGAACTGGGACTGGCGGCGGACGCCCACGGTTTAATGGAATTAGCCGACGACGCGCCGGTCGGCGTTGATATACGCGATTATTTATCATTGGATGATGTCATTATTGAGGTTGATTTAACCCCTAACCGAGCCGATTGTTTATGCGTTGAAGGGTTGGCGCGTGAAGTGGCGGTACTGAATAAAATGGACTGGTCAACCACCCAGGTTAATAACGCGCCGATTAGCCATCAAGACGTATTAACTGTATCGGTAGCGGATACAGCCGCTTGCCCCCGTTATTTGGGTCGCCTGATCAATGGCGTCAATGCTAAAGCAGTGACGCCTTTATGGATGCAGGAACGCCTGCGCCGATCAGGCTTAAGAAGCCTGGGGCCATTGGTCGATGTGACCAATTACGTGTTGATAGAGTTGGGACAGCCTTTGCATGTATTCGATGCACAAAAACTGTCAGGCGGCATCACCGTACGCCGGGCTAAAGCGGATGAAAGTTTGACCTTATTAAATAATCAGGTCATTCAGCTGGATACGGAAGCCCTGGTTATCGCTGATGACCAGCAAGCCTTGGCGCTGGCCGGTATCATGGGCGGCAGCAATACCGCCGTCAACGACGAAACCCAGTTAGTATTTCTGGAATGCGCCTTTTTTGCACCGGAAGCAATCGCGGGCAAAGCGCGCCGATTTGGTTTGCATACCGATTCGTCCCATCGTTTTGAACGCGGTGTTGACGCTACGCTACAAACAAGAGCGATTGAGCGCGCGACACAATTGATTATCGACATTGCCGGCGGCAGTGTTGGCCCGATTACTGAAGTGACCACCGACGCAACGCTGCCACAACGCCCCGCCGTCTTTCTAAGAAGACTGCGCATAGAGAAAACGTTAGGTATTGTTTTGGCGGATGAACAAATCCTGGATATTTTTCAGCGTTTGGGTATGACTGCCCAAACACAAGCCGATGGCTGGCACATTGTGCCGCCGGGTTTTCGCTTTGATATAGTGATTGAAGCCGACTTGATTGAAGAAATAGCGCGTGTCTATGGCTATAACAATTTGCCCAGCAGCAGCTTATTAATGCGTTCCGAATTAAGCCGGGCAACTGAAGCCGTGCTGGACATAGATCGCGTTAAAGATTTACTGGTCGATCGAGGTTATCAGGAAGCGATTACCTACAGCTTTGTTGATGAAGAAATCCAAAAGGCTATCGCCCCTGAGATGGAAGTCATTCGGCTAAAAAATCCGATTTCCTCGGAATTGGCTGTGATGCGCACGACGCTTTGGTGCGGCTTATTGAAAGCGGCTCTATACAACACCAATCGTCAGCAAAACCGGGTTCGTTTATTTGAAACCGGTCTGCGGTTTTTTAAAAAAGACGGCGAAACACAGCAACAAAAGATGCTGGCGGGTCTGGTTTTAGGCGGTGCCTATAGCGAGCAATGGGGCTTGCAAGCCCGTAAAGTTGATTTTTTTGACATTAAAGCCGATCTACAGGCTTTATTTGTGTTGACGGGTTGCGAAGTGCAGTTTTTATCGGCGCAGCAGTCGGCCTTGCATCCGGGACAAGCCGCTGAGATTTTATCGTCGGACGGTGACAGTATAGGCTGGCTAGGCATGTTGCATCCGACGCTGGAAAAACAATTGGGTTTTGACACCCCCGTTTTTCTCTTCGAAATGGATCAGAATTTAGTCCTAAATAAACGTATACCGGTCTTTAAATCGTTATCAAAATATCCGTCGGTACGGCGTGATTTGGCTTTGATTGTTAAAGAAGACGTCGCGGTGCAAGCAATAATCAGCTGCATTAAAGGCAGCGCCGAGACCGCCTTGCAAGACGTCATCGTCTTTGACATCTATCGCGGCAAAGGTGTCGACGAGGGCAGTAAAAGCGTTGCTTTAAGCTTAATCATGCAAGATGACACACAAACACTAACAGATTCTGAAATAGACGCTATCGTTGGCAGACTGTTAACCTTATTGACCGAACAAATGAATGCAAAGCTGAGGGATTGATTTATGGCATTAACAAAAGCAGATTTTGCCGAAAGGCTGTTTGACGAGCTAGGCTTAAACAAGCGCGAAGCAAAAGAGATGGTAGAGTTCTTTTTTGAAGAAATTAAGAGCTCTTTGGAGGAGGGTAAGCAAGTAAAAATTTCCGGTTTCGGAAAATTTGAACTCCGTGACAAAACCAGCCGTCCTGGCAGAAATCCCAAAACAGGCGAGGAAATNNATACCGGAAAAACGCTACTTCACCATCGGTGAAGTCAGCGAATTGTGCGGCGTAAAGCCGCATGTATTGCGCTATTGGGAGCAGGAGTTTACCGAGCTGAATCCGGTAAAAAGACGCGGCAACCGACGCTATTACCAACGCCACGAAGTGTTGATGATACGGCAAATACGGGCGTTGTTATATGAACAAGGTTACACGATAGGCGGCGCCAGAGCTCATTTGATGAGCGGCAATGTCAAAGACGATTCAGCCCGCACCCAATTGTTAATACATCAAATGCGGGTCGAGCTGGAAGAGATTTTAGAATTACTCAAATAGATTCTTACCGTTAGGCCGAATAATGTAGTATAATTATTAGCTTAGTTGTTTTGGGGTTGTGTTCGCAATCCTTTCAGTTTTACACAATCAATGTCGGGGCGTAGCGCAGCTTGGTAGCGCACTTGTCTGGGGGACAAGGGGTCGCAGGTTCAAATCCTGTCGTCCCGACCAATT
>PMJA01000009.1 GCA_003158415.1 Methylobacter sp. | reverse complement strand
AGCTTATCGAGATAGCCCGGATCGCAAATCGGTTGTGCGTAACGGTAACGGCTTGCACGCATATCAATGAAGTCCTCATCGTTTAACGCCGGATTTATTTTTTTCAAGTAGTGACGCACTTTGTCGAGAAAGGCTTGATCCGGTTCAGCGAATTTCGGGTGTTCACCCGGCATGTAGAAAGGGATATAAACAATGTGCTGATCGAGCGGACGCAAGTTGCTGTATTCCACTAGGCCGGGGATGTCCATTTCAGGATCATTGGTGTTTAACCAGAAGTTCCCGGTCAACGCCTTGCGTAGTTTGACAATCACGCAGACCACCGCGATATTATTAATTGATCGAAAACGATCCAGGATGTCGGTTGGCAAATCGGGCNNGGCAGTGGAATGGTGCTGATCACCTTGTCGAAGGCTTCAAACTGTCCTGCCACCTCGAAGCCCCGCACTTTCCCTGCTTCGATGACAACCTTACTGATCGGCGATTTAAGGCGTATCTCGCCGCCGTGTGTTTCAATATCGGCAACCATTGCTTGCAGCAGTGTTTCCGATCCACCTTCCAGGTAGCCTAGCTTTTCGCGAAACAGGCTGTAGCGCGACCGGCCGATACGCCGAATCCGACTCCAGATCCAGGCTGCCGATAAATTATCGGTATAATCGTAAAATTTGTAGTCAAACAGTCTGCGCCACAGAACCTCGTAAGCCTCTTTGCCTACCCAGCGTTTAATCCAGCCGGTCGCTTCGACATGATCCAGAGGCATCCAATTATTGCGTTGGGTACACAGGAAGGCATGGAGGCCATAACGGAACTTGGCAGTGAGACTCAACCCCCGGAACTTAAGCAGCGCAATCGGGTTGCCCCAGGGTTGCAACCGCCCCTGAAACCAGTAACCCATTTTCGTTTCTACCCAGCGCATTTTGTCAGTCAAGGCCAGTTCGTCCAAGATCGCCAAGAAAGCATGGTCTGAGATGCAATGAAAGTGGTAGTAGCGTTCGATGGACAAGCCGGAAAAATCGAACGCAGCCGTCATCCCGCCTACTCGGTCATCCGCTTCAAAGACAATCGGCTGATGTCCGTCACGCGCCAACTGATAAGCCACCGCCAAGCCCATGGGACCTGCTCCCAGCACAGCTATACGTTGTCCCATATTCAAAACTCCAGAACCACTTTGCTGTAAGTGGGGTCGTTAAAGGTTTCGTCAATGGCTAGTGCAAAAGGCGTGTAGAACACGCCAAAAATACCCGGCCAGTCGATCACTTCAAATTCGTCTTTGGTGCTTAGTGCGGCCAGTTGTTGGGTGGTGAACGGCGGCTTTTTATCGAAAAGTCCCCAGATCCAAATCAATAAATAAAACAAGCTGTATGGGATTTTGACAATCAATGTATGCGCACCGGTTGCCCGCTTTATCTCACGAATAATATCGATGTAATCAACTTTCTCGTAACCGGAAATATTGTAANNATGCAACTGATGATGATATTGCAAAAGTCCCCCACATAAAGGGGTTGGCGCATATAGCGACCATGTCCGGGTATAGGGAAAACAGGCACCTTTTTCATAAAGCGCGAAAGCCAACCCAGATGCTTACGATCAAACCAGCCGAACATCAAGGTCGGGCGCAATATAGGGCAAGCAATGCCACTCTCCAACACCATGCGCTCCTGATCTTTTTTGGTATTGGTGTAAAAATCATCAGCCGCCGACTCTACGACAGAAGAGCTGATATGTACGAGATACGGAATATTGTTGGCTTTGATGGCATCAAGGATCAGGCGCGTGGAGTCCAGGTTGTTGCGGACAAACTCCTGATAATTATTGCCGCCGATCTGGGCCTGCAACATCACAACTACATCAGCACCTTCAAAATGCCGCAGCCAATCGCCGGGGGCGGCTAGGTCGGCGTACTCAGCGGTGATGTCTGGTTGAACCTGTTTCAGGGCTGCCAAATTGGCACGGTGCTTATCGAGAACAACGATGTTGGTGTAACCTTTTGCCTTAAGTCGAGCAACAAGGTTTTGGCCTACGAGACCTGCGCCACCGGGGAGAATTATTTTATAATTTTCTGACATTTTAATATTTCTAAATCTTGAACCCATTTAAAACGACACCAAAGTTAGTGGAGCGGAATGGCCACTGAAAAAATTCTGGCGGTAAAGGAATAGTAAACCAACCGTACAACCAATGAAATAGCATGGTAATGTCATAGGGCGACACAGACCATTTTGGTTCACCCTCCCACACCCAACCCCACGGCATTATTGCCCATATCAAAAAAATTAAAGAAATCTCTTTGTTTGAAATTTTCTTTAGAAAGTCCTCATTCAAAAGCCAAAAAACAGCAACCAATAAGAATGTAATAATGGCAAGAACTCTTGTCTGATCGGCACTTATAGGAAGAAGTAGCATCAAACTAAACAGAGTTAAGAAGAAAGGTATAGTCTTACGTCCCCAGTCGGTGTACCTTAAGGCAACTAGCCAGCCAGGGCCAAGAATAGACCAAATAATATAATGAAAATGGAAAATGAATGTTTTTAAAATCATACCAATATGTTCTTTAAGCCAATACATCCTGCCCGCGTTAACTTCGATTGCGTAATACTTAAACACTCCAATCAAAACCACTTTGCCAATAATCACGCCAAGAAATATTAGTAAGCAGAACTTAACTGAGTAACTCACTTGAGCATCATATTTTTTACTCAATAAAACCGCAAATAAAAGACCACCCGTAGCAAAAAAGCCTTGCTCAAAGTGCTGCATACCCAAAGCTATCCCTACAAGAAATGTGACGACTGAATATCGGGGATAAGCGAGAGAAAAAAGCATTATAAATAGGGTTACTGAATCATTACTTACCCAAAAATACGCAGTTGCCGAAACAGGCAATATGCTAAATAAAACCAGTGATTTTCTGGCTAATTGATCTGAAAATCTAGTGAAAACAACTTTTATAAATAACAATGAAAATGCAATCGAAAAAGCAAAATGAAACATAAAAAATGCTACGGTGCTTTTTGCACCGACAACCCATGCTAGAAATACTGCGAGCCAATTCCAAAACAGGTAGTGCGCATTAGGATCGGAAAAAGGAGTAACGAAAGGATTTTGCGCTATAGCTTGCGATGAACCAAGATTTGGAATGCACCAAACCCCCGTTTTAAAAAACATAATTGCGAAAACAACCAGAATTAATTTTCTGGCAGATGATTCAAAAATAAAACTTTCAATTTTTTTAAGTAGTTCCATGAACAATCCTCTTAATTTTTAAGAGCTTAATGTTGCGCAGAAAAATCAATAATTTACATTTCTTTTTCCTTGCGTAACATCAGTTAAATATTTAATTTATTAAAGATCACAGCAGGAAGATGTCTAATTACCCACATAATAAACTGCCATTTCTTGGGCACATAAGCGACAACTTCACCATGATCAATCGCTCCTACAATTTTTTGCGCAACACTCTCAACTGACGCTAGTTTTACGCCTTGATCTTTAAAGTCTGCGGTCATCGGCGTATCGGTGGGGCCGGGTTTAATTAGAACCACTTTGACGCCGGTATTTGCCAGGCGATGTTGAAGGCCCTGCGCATAACGTGTAACCAGTCCTTTGGCCGCGCCATAGACATAGTTTGATTTGCGTCCTCGTTCGCCAGCTACCGAGCCGATAATCGCTAACGTGCCTAGATTGGCTATTTGCATGTGTCCGGCAAAAGCCTCTGCAAACAGCACGGGGGAAATTCCATTAACAACCAGTGCATCATGGCAAGCAGTCAAATCCTGCTGGCAAACGGCTTGATCCGGCAGTGAACCATGAGCGATCAGTACGGTATTGACTGGGCCTTCGGCAACAATGCCATCGACCAGTTGCTGTATAGCGAGCGAAGCTATGAAGTCTGCTTCAAGTACGCGAATAACAGAGTGCGGGCTGCGTACCCGCAGGTCTGCGGCCACACGCTCTGTTTTTTCCGGGTTACGGCCAACCAGCGTTAGATTGACCACGTCATCTTTGACCCACAAGCGGGCGCAGTGCTCGGCAATGGCTGAGGTTGCGCCGATAATGACGATTCTTTGTTTGGTGTCTTGCATAAGTTAATTTCCTATTAAGCGACGCGACAGTGCCGAACTCATGCCGGAATCACGGTATTTCAAAAATTCGGCAAGGCGTGGGTAGCCTGCCTCGAATAGGTCACGCGGCATACGCGCATCTTTGGCGAGGTAAA
>PMJA01000352.1 GCA_003158415.1 Methylobacter sp. | reverse complement strand
GCCCTACACACGACACCAATTAATCAATAGTTAACACCCCGCACGTTTAATCACACCCGCGCCCGGCTGTTGAACACAGCAAGCGGGCGTCGGCTAGCGATTGTTCAATCAGATTGACGGGTACGGCGGGGGTCTGGCTTAACGATAAAGCCCGCACTATCGCCGTCACCTGTTCCTGGGTTAACAGCTGTTGCGGCAAGATGTCGGTGTACAACCACAAGACTGCGGACTCCGCCGCCGGAACCTGGGACAGCCCTGCAAGGGCGACGGCATTGGTCAGCATGGATGACGCCAGCAAATCCATCACGCCTGCGGTCGCTTGCTGTTCCAGTAAGATTTCCGCCGAGCGCAGTTTTTCCTCGGCGGCTTTAAACAGCGGATGGGGCGTTTTCAGGTCTGCTTCCGGTTCAAACAACAGCCGGGACTCGGTAGCCGGTGAGGCTGCGCCTAAACGCTGCAATCCGGTTAGGGTTCTGGAATCGATGACCACAACAGGCACATCCGGCTCGGACAGGGCTTGTGCAGCCGCTTCATCATCGTTATTTTGCTGATTAACGACCACCAGCAGGCCGCCGCCGGAACCTAAAATACGCACTATGCGCGTGTTAAATACGTTCTGGATATTTTCTATCAGCTGTCGAATCAGGCCATCCTCTTCCGTTTCGACAATACCCGGTTTTTTAACGGCGGGTTCGGCGTCAACCGGCACAGGCGCATCAGGCGATTCCGCCGGGGCTTTTTCTTCAACGGTTACCGATTCCCCCGCCAAATCATCGATCAGCGTTTGCAGCATTTTTTTGGATACGCCGACCACATCTTCCGTAGCTTCGGAACTGATGACATTATCGAACAAGTCCCGTTTGCCTTTTACCAGCTTGGCGACCTGCTGTTCGTAGGAGTCTTCGGCCAGCAACAAAAAAATCTGCACATTCTGCTTTTGGCCCAAGCGGTGGATGCGGGCGATACGCTGATCCAGTACGGCCGGATTCCAGGGCATATCCAGATTGATCAATACCGTTGCCGATTGCAGGTTCAAGCCGACGCCGCCGGCATCGGTGGAAATAAACACCTGCACCGAGTCGTCATTTTGAAATTTATCCATCAGTTCGCCGCGCTTATGGCTGGGTATGCCGCCGTGCAAGCGTACGCACCCCAAGCCCAACGACCTGACCAGCGATTCCACCATTGCAGTCATTAACGCCCATTGCGAAAAAATCACGGCTTTGCGGTTACTTTGCAGGCACAATTCTTCCAGCAATCGGGATAACTCCTCCAGCTTCGGCGACCCTTTAGTTTCCTTATCGACCAGTCCCGCCGCATCGCAAGCCATACGCGCCTGTTGCAAGGCGGACATCATGCGGTTTTGCTCGCCCGGCGTTAACGGTCTGCGTTTGGCGATTTGCGCCAAAAGCCCGGCAGCCGACAGGGCCGAGTCGTGCAGTTCCCGTTGCTTTTTATCCAGCGGTATATCNNACCTTGCCGCGCTCATCGGTGACATGAAATTCCAGCAAACAGCGCCACAATGGCCCCAGCACACGCGCATCAACGACTTGCAGCAGGCTGTATAAGTCCTCAAGACGATTTTCCAGCGGCGTACCGCTCAACACAAACACATAACGCGACGGGATTAACTTGATTGTCGAGGCGATCTTGGTGCGCCAATTCTTGATGCGTTGCGCTTCATCCAGAATGACCAGATCGGGTTTTAGCGTTTCGCTGATAACGCTCAGGTCGCGCACCGTCAATTCATAATTGACGATAAAAAACAGCGCATCCGCCCGGTATTGTACAAAGCGGTTTTCCGCCGCGCCCTGGATAATCTGCACCGAATGCGAGGTGAACTTTTCAATTTCTCTAGCCCACTGGTGTTTTAACGAGGCCGGACAAACCACCAGCACTTTTTTGATACCGGCATGATCGGCCAGCCAGGACGCAGCGCAAATCGCCTGCAAAGTCTTACCCAGGCCCATGTCATCGGCCAAAAGGGCGCGGCCTCGTGAGGCCAGAAACGCCACGCCTTCGGTTTGATAAGGAAATAAACGCGCCTTAATGCCGGGCAAAACGCCGTTTGCCCGCATAATTTCCTGGCTAATCTGCGCAGAACGTAGCGCCTGCGCCGCATCTTCCGCGCATTGATGCGCATAGTGCATGGCATCATCGCCGACAAAAAAATCGTCGCGCCCTAAAACCCGCTCGGAAAAGCGAAAAAAATCTTCAGGCAGACGACCGCTAAAGATGCCGTCTTCGCTAAAAAACTCCGACAACAGAGCCGCTAAGTCAGCATTAACCTGAGCGGTTTTATGCAGGCGTATCACCGGGCGAGTCGCCGACTCCCAAGCCAGATAAGCAAATGAAACCGGGCAACCTGCGGCTTTGAGTTGTTTATAATCCGGTTTGCTCTTAGCCGTGTGCAAAACCGCCTCGATATGTTTACAAGTACCCAGGCGATTCGTAGCCAAATCCGGGCAAGTGCAATAATTCATCCGTTGATCCAGCGAGCGAATTTGTACCTGATAAGACTTTTTGGTATGCGTAGCCGAAATAATGGATGTGGCTTGCCAGATGCCGAAACCTAAATTACCGCTGATTAATTTAACACTGACTTCATTTCGGCCCTTTTTTACCCGCGCTAAGATAGCCTCATCGACAGCGCCGCCTAGAATCTTGTAGTCGTCAAACCCGAATTGTTCGGCATAGCGGTATAAAGCGGCAATAGCATGTTTGCAGACACCCTGTTCGGGACAATCGCAACTGACGATTAATTTATCAGCCTCGTCGTGAGTCAATTCCACCCAATAAGGCTCATTAGCATCGGCATCTTCCACTTGAGCCGTCAGCACATTGTCCTGTGCATCCAGTGCAAACACCCGGTTCTCGGAAAAATAAGCCAAGCCTTGCTTTACCGTGTCGTTCGAAGCTATCGTCTGCAAACGTTCGGTATCGTAAAGAAATAAATCGTTATTCATGTGGGCTATTTCGCATTCATTAAGGCTGTAAGAAACGCTTTATTTTCTTCGGGTTTGCCTATAGTGACCCGCAGGCAATCGCTTAACAAACCGCCCTGAGCGCTCATGTTTTTAATTAAAACCCCTTGCTGCTTGATCGACATGAAAATATCAGTGGCTTTACCTTTAGGCGTTCTAAATAAAATAAAATTTGCCGCACTCGGATAAGCGGTAATGCCGGGCAATTCATTCAACTGTTTAAGAACAACGGCTCTTTCAGCGCAAATGGCTTGAGTTTGCCTGTCAAACAGCGCTTTATTAGACAGGGCGAAGTCTGCACTCAGTTGCGTGAGACTGTTAATATTGTAAGGAAGGCGGATTTTATGGAGTTGTTCGATAATCAATGGATGACCAATGAGGTAACCCAGTCGTAAACCTGCCAGCCCTAGCTTGGAGACGGTGCGCATAACCAACAGATTGTCATAGTGATCCAGCGCATTGATAAAGCTGGCATCGGCAAACGGCGCGTAGGCTTCATCAATAACGACCAAGCCATTGGCGGCTTTTATGATTTCCAGAATGGCGGTTGCGCTGAATAAATTGCCGGTCGGATTATTGGGGTAGGCCAGAAAAATCACGGCAGGTTGATGGCGTTCTATTGCCGCCAGCATCGCGGGCAGATCCAGGTCAAAGCTGTCCGCAAGCAAAGGNNTTGAATAATTTCATCGGAGCCGTTGCCCAGCAACACGTCAAACCGGTCGGCTATTTGATTCAAACGTTTGATGGTCTGGGTAAGCTGTCGGGCTTCAGGGTCTGGATAGCGGTTTAACTCACAGTCTTTTAG
>PMJA01000343.1 GCA_003158415.1 Methylobacter sp. | reverse complement strand
TTCGTGCCACCCTCTGACAGCGACTAAGTACATCGCCAACTCACTGCTGACATCGACTTTGACAATCTGCTGACACTGACTTAGAAAAGTCACACATTTTTTGGAGAGCGCGTAAAAACGTTAAAAAAACACTTGTTTATTTAACTACTGAGATTCATCTTTTTTGTTCAGGATAACAGCGTGAACTCAGGCTTTTGCGTCGCTTGTTTATATATCCTTTGACCTGGGGTGGAAACTTTTTCCGAGGATATGGAAAAGTTGTAAGGATAGTAAATTGTAACCCTCTTCTTGTCACACAAGCATTAGGCAATCAGCTATGATTGATATACAATTTAATGCGTATATCAATTTAACATAGGAGTTTGTTATGCAAGTCGCGAAATGGGGTAATAGCTTAGCCGTAAGATTGCCTGCCACCGTTGTTGAAGCGCTCCAACTTAAAGAAGGCGATGACATCGAAATTCATATCGCCAGTGAGCGAATTTTCGAACTGGAGAAAAAACCCAGCCCGCAAGAATTGTTAGTAAGGCTGCGTAAATATCGGGGGCGATTACCTGCCGACTTCAAGTTTGACCGACTGGAGGCCCATGAAAATAGATAAGCCTTTTTTTGATACGAATGTGTTGCTGTATTTACTATCTGAGGATAACCGCAAAGCAGATAGAGCCGAAGCAATCATTGCCATGGGCGGTACTATAAGCGTTCAGGTACTTAATGAATTCGCCTCTGTTGCATCGAGAAAACTTAAGATGAGCTATGCTGAAATACGCGAGGCGTTGAGTACAGTCCGCGCCGTATGTAAAACCCAAGCAGTAACCATTGATACCCATGAACGGGGACTGGAAATTGCCGAACGATTCGGCTTTTCTTTATATGACAGCATGATCGTCAGTGCTGCACTTCAATCCAGCTGCACAATTTTATATTCCGAAGATATGCAACATGGCCAAGAAATCGATTATCAATTGACCATTATAAATCCCTTTCTGAGCAATTAAATCCGAGAATTTTACATTATCGATTGACGCTAAAATTCCCATAAAACATTTCTGTTGTTTGTTTAAATTTATCCTTTCTTCGGCCGTTTTACTTCACGGGTAATTTCTATCATCCGGAAAATATTCCACCAAATCAGCAATCGAACAGGCAAAATATTTACAAAGCGCATCTAAATTGTTTGTCGTCGTATTATGTCCCAACGGGTTGTTTAGTTTTGACAGTGTTGCCCTGTTTACGCCCGTGGCATTAGAAACCTCCTCAAATGTAATTTTTCGCCCTTCCTTAAATGATTTATCGGAGAGTAGTTCTTTTAATTTGAATCTAAGCATGTTTTTAAGATGTAAATATAGTTTATATAAGAAAGTTATGGCTATAAAAGCTACATAAGTTCTTGACAAGAAATTTTAATAAGTTAAAATGTTCTCCATGGGAAAATATTTTCCCATTAATATTATTATATATTATTTAAGAACTATATCAACTTAATGGAAATAATGTCATGAATCAAGAAATACTGACTGTCACTTGTGAATATTGCGGAACAATACATTCCTATGTAAGAACGAGACGCTTCAAAAAATATTGTTCACACAACTGTGCCGTAAAATATAACGGTCATTTTGTACGAGACAAAAAAAATCAATCCGACTATATAATTGATTACTACACTAAATTTCCCTGCAAGCGATTTCTGGTATCAACAAAAGCATCGGCTAAAAAGAGAAATTTAGCTTTTGATTTGTCTGAAGAATGGTTCAGACAAAAGCTGGAAAAAGGGATTTGTGAAATTACTGGATTACCTATAAAGCCGAAAATGTACGTCGCCGGAGAAGTTGGTAAAAGGAGTTACTATTCCCCATCAATTGACCGAATCGATAATGCAGTAGGCTATTTAGAATCTAACTGTAGAATTGTGTGCTGGGGTCTCAATATGGCAAAGTCAAAATATACAGATAGGGATCTTAATGCGCTATCGTTGGCGCTGGTTCTGAGTCACTTACCGACAAAAATACAACAAGAGGTTTTGGAATATATGCCTAAAAATTTGTTAGCCAGTTTGCCGTCAGGCAATCCATACTATCCAATTTAATAATGAAGCTACAGAGGGTATTTAATAGGGATACTCTCTATAACGGCTTGCATTCCTTTGTCTTGTGCTCACTATTTGCGACAAAACCCTACTGTGCCGCCACTCTTAACAGAGAAAATAAATGAAAACGCTGCGCTTTGACGATCCACTGCTGATGCCGAAAACGGGTGAAAGTCCTGAACAGCGTTTTGCGCGGGCAGTCCCTCTGGCGGGCACGCCTGGCCAGGCGTATGTGGAGCGGCGGGGAGTGCCGGTCGATGTCGCCGAGGCCGCTGGGTTAATGTTCGATAGCGATTTCGGTGGCCGCCCCGCTGTTGTTTTCGTAATGCGGGATCGTGAGGGAAGCTTGGCTTCATTGCATGGGCGCTACCTCAATACTATACGCGGGCAAAACAAGATGCTGACCATCGGGCCGGGCGGCGGTGCAGCCAGCGTGCGGGGCGGTTGGCAAGCTGAGCCGCTGATCCTGGTGGAGGGGTTGTTCGATGCTCTATCACTGGCTACTTGCGGGTGGGCTTCCGTAGCAACGGTCGGACGCTGGGCGCCATGGCTACCGGAGGTGTCAGCGGGCCGAGTGGCATGGCTCGCTTTCGATGCCGGCCGTCCTGGAGAAACCGAGGTGATGCGTTATACCCAACGTTTGCATAAGTCCTGTGTGCATCGGCTACCACCGCCGGCGCGCTGCAAAGACTGGAACACGGCTTTGGTCAAGCGCGGGCCAGACGCTGTGGCAAACTGGATCCGCGATCATTGCGCCGTTGCGTCATGAACGAGATCTATGTGAGCACCGACATCGAGGTTGATGGACCCATCCCCGGCCCACACTCAATGCTGAGCTTTGGGTCTGCGGCCTACCGAGCCGATAAGACTCTCATTGCTACGTTTTCGGCAAATCTGGAGCTTCTTCCCGACGCTTCCGGTCATCCCGATACGTTGGCGTGGTGGGGCCAACACCCGGAGGCGTGGGAGGCCTGCCGCCGCGATCCCCGCCCGCCCGCCAAGGCGATGGCGGATTACGTAAGCTGGCTTGATGCGCTCCCCGGCCCACCGGTATTCGTAGGTTATCCAGCCGCTTTCGATTTTCTGTTCGTTTACTGGTACCTGATGCGCTTCGTGGGCCGAAGCCCCTTTAGCTTTTCGGCGCTGGACATCAAAACTATGGCAATGGTGCTGCTGGGCAAAGACTACCGCAGCAGCACCAAGCGCCACATGCCGAAGCGCTGGATGGACGACTTGCCTCATACTCATGTGGCCCTGGACGACGCCATTGAGCAGGGGGCGCTGTTTTGCAATATGCTAGCGGAGTGCCGACGTTGAACCAACATCCAACCCCCATCATGAGCTTACCATCGAATCGCCGAGGCCTCATCATGCCAATCGACCTTCCCCCGACCCTTTGCTTTCGGGTTACCCGATACTGCAACGCCCGCTGCGGTTTTTGCCTCGCTCCGCCGGACGGCGCCCATCCGGATGTTGGCACACTCATTCGCCGCCTTGATTGGCTGCTTTTGCGGGGTGTGAAGACTATCCATTTTTGTGGTGGTGAGCCGACGATACATCCGGGTCTCCCGGTGCTGTTGGAGCATGTACAGGCTCAAGGCGGCACCATGAAGCTCACGACCAACGGTATAACCCTATCCGATGTGTTGTTGACAACCCTTTATGCCACCCACACTCAAGTTAAGGTTAGCCTCAACGGCAACCGCGAGCATCACGATGCCATGGTCGGCCGAAAGGCCTTCGAACATACGACGCGCAACCTCCAGCGGCTAATTGCAGCGGGCATTCTGACTTCGGTGCAGACTACAGTGGTGGCGGGCGCTCAGGAGGTCGTGGAGTGGGTTGCTGGATTTTGCTTGGAAACCAAGATACGCCGACTAAGTATTATGCCCTTTATTCCCCGTGGCAATGGCCTGGATCGTCGAGAGGCGTATGAAATGTCCTCCGTCCAACGCCGGGCACTGCGTGAACTTGTGGCTCAGAAACGCCGTGCGCTATCGGGTCGACTTGACCTGCGCTGGCTGGACTTCACTGCGCGCCCTATTCATGTGGTGGAGGCGGATGGGCGTGTGATCCTCGAAGGTGCGACGGAGGCAAAAGACGACGTGCTCTGTCAAATTCCCTTGTGAACCCTGATCGACTGTTCGAAGTGGCGCTTACCGGTAGCCTATAAATGTCGAGCAGCAGCATTAGGTGCGTAAATTCAGCGTTGTTTTTCTGCTATCAATTGCTTCAATAAGCCTTTGCAGGCGGTCATTTTCTTCTCGGCATACTCATTGTAATTATGATGCCACCAGGCTTGTTGGTCTTGGTATTGCGGCGCCAAGCGATCAATGCTCAGCAAGTCATAGATATTGACCCATTCATTATCGATTTTGAGCGCCAACCTGGGATTGAAAATATAAGCGCCGCGCAGCACGCGATAGAACAGTTTGCGATTATATTTGTCGTCTTTGCCGATTTCGTTTTTGGCTAGGATGCTGGACAGATAAGCCCGTTGTTTGCGGCGTTCAGCGAGGATATTGTCGGGGATGTGTTGTACGGCAGCGATAATATCCTGGGTGGAAAAACCTTCGACCCGATAGCTCATTTTTTTCGGCATTACCCGATAAAACAGCGCGATCATCAGGTTGAGCATAAAAAACTCCATGCTGTGCTTGTCGAGTTTTATCAGGCGTCCATCAACCTGGATGCTCATGCTGGTGGGCTCCAGTTGTTCGTAAATAGCGACCAGCTTCTTGTTGGCGTAAGTTTCACTGCGATCGGTTTGCGCCAGGGCGATTTGAAACGCCGTTAACCCATTGCCGTCGACTTTTTCGGTATCGGCACCCAGCTCAAACAGCGCCTTGATAACGTCGGTATTGCCCATCCAGGCGGCGACCATTAACGGCGTTTGATTGAAAAGGTTACGAAAATCCGGGCCGTATTGATCAACTTGTTTCAGTACGGCATCCGGTTTTTTAAAGCTGTACGCGATGTAATGCTTTTGTTGCAGCAACTGCAAACCTTTGTCCGGATGTTTGGCGGCTTTGAAGTCGGTTTTCAGCAAGCTGTTGATGATGTCGCGATCTTCATAAACCAGGCCGTATTCAAACAAGATCATCCTGGCGGCTTTATCGTTGCCGTCAAAGGCTTTACGTTTTAGCTCGACCAGTGTTTCTTGGGTAATGACCTGCCAGTCCGGCGTTTTTTGTTTAAGAATTTCACTGCGTATCCGATCGGCCTGTTCTTGTTTGCCTTGCAGTTCCAGTTTATGCGCTTCCTGACGCCAGGCGTCAAGGCTGGAATTTTGACTGGCAAGTTGCAGGCTGGGTTGAGCATCACGTAAACCCAGTAGTTCCAGCAAGGCTTGCTTGGGGCTGCTCTCAATCCAGTACAGGTTTTTAATGGCCCGCGTGATCGCGACATACAAAGCATTGATATAGAATTTATAGACTTCCAGGGATTTGTCGGTTTTATCCTTGCCACGGGCATATTTAATGTCCTGTTCCAGATCCCCCGCATTGACGCCTTTGCTGATTTCGCGGTAGCGGGCTTCTTCCTGGCTTAAAAAATTGTAGAGGATGATATTTTCATATTCCAGGCCTTTGGCTTCCTGGATGGTAAATACTAACGGGGTGCCGAAATGTTGCTGCGCCGCAGGTTTTTGGTCGGTGGTCATAACGATGACCGCAAACAGCGTGGAGGCTTTGGTTTTGCTGTCCAGTTCCTGGCGTATAGCCGCAGTATCCTGCAAAAACAACACTTCGCCCTGAGTGTGACCGTTGCTTTCGACTAAATAGTGGCTTTCTTTGTCGATGGAGCCGAAACGCTGATTTTTTATTTTTAAAATCTTATTGGCAATATCCGTGACTTGCGGCGAATTGCGGTAATTGGTGTTGAGAATCCGGATCAACTCATCAGAGGTTTGCAAATCGTCCTGCCGGTAAAACAAAGTTTTCACTTTCGACCAGGAAAAGAAGTTGGGATGAACAATCTGGTTGGAATCGCCGCACAAGATAAAATCCTGCGCCTGACGTAGCGATTTGATAATTAGATACAGCTGGATGTTGGTTAAGTCCTGAACTTCATCGACAATGACAAAATCGTAACGGGGCAAGCTTTGCTGTAGATACTGATGACTGACGATATTGCTGTCATACAAATGCTGGTCTTGTAAAAAGCTCAGGTATTTTTCAAAAACGGCGTACACCGCCTCGCGCTCTTCGCCTAAGAAGATCGATTCCTTGACGCCCAAGTTCAGATAATCTTCACGGCTTAACCA
>PMJA01000336.1 GCA_003158415.1 Methylobacter sp. | reverse complement strand
TCATCACTCAAGCCGAAAGTCAGTGATAACGGCTTCTTCTGCGATGCTGTTTTTGCTAAAAAATCCGGCAATTCCAGTGCTACGCCGACCAAGTCGGATTGCACCGTTAATTCCGACGGACTGCCGGGAAAAGGCAAACCCAGCTTTAATTGATAATCCGTTGCGCCTTGGGCCAACTCCCAACCCGGCATTTTGAACTGTTGCTGTAAATCAGCGATGCCCACGTTTCCGCTTATATTGACATAGGTCTGTTGCTGATCCTCCCTATTGACATTAATTTTGATAGGCTCTCCCAAAGCCACGGCCTTAATGGCGTCGCTGTAAACACCTTGCTCGGTGAATTTTAACTCCCCGTCAATTTTGGTTATCCACAGATCCAGCGCCGACACCTTCAATTTGGCCTGGCTAAACTGGGCCGCCCCATAAACTTTAGGCAGTAGCCCTTCGGCTAAGGGTAAGGAAAGATCGAGTGCTATACGGGTATTGCCTTGAGGAACAACCGCATCCACAAAAAAACCCACCGTCGATTTTAGCGGCGTTTGCTTCAGGAACTGGAATACATCGACTATTTCTCCCTTGAGTTCGCCCTTAACCATGAGTCGCTTGCTTGTTCCCAGCCCTGGATTGATCACCGTTGCCTGGGTAATGTTGAGATTTTTGCTCAGCCCTTGATGTACCTCGCAGGTCATGACATCTTGTAAAACCGCCACCTCGCCCGCTAAATCGGTAATTTGCGGCCAGTCAGGAAGATAAGCCAGATTCAGCCGATCGACATTAAACAAGGCCTCAAACACGCCGTCTTCAGCTTTAGCTGGGAATACTCCCAGTTTACCGGCATATAACAGATCGCCCTTGGTGACGCGTCCACCCTGATAGGCCCGATCATACCAGACTACATCGGTCGGCTTCATTACCTTGGCGGGTAAATAATGCAGCAATTTTCTAATATCATCGCTGACAAATGACGTTTGCACATCCAGAAAAGGCGGGGTATTGGTTTTGGGGAACGTTAAACTTAATCGGCTTTTACTCTGGAGTCCATTCAGATTCAGCTCAATAGCATGGCTAGATAGCGCCCAGTCAGCGTCTGTTTGCAACCAGCTTATCTTGCCTTTAAGGCTGTTAATGATGAACGGTTCACGAAAAAAAACCGGCGCGACTATCTGCGCATCTTCAGTCACCAAACGCAAAACACCGGCTTTTTCGTCGCCTCGTATTTGCCCGGTTAAATTGTTTATTCCAGGCACTTGAGCAAACGGACTCACACTCAGTCCTACAAACCAGCCGTTGACGGCAAGGGCATTTTTATCCATGTCGGCGTACAGCGCAAATTTTTCTAACGATCCTTTTAATTGGGCTTGCGCCAATGTATTTGCCGGTGCTTCCGGTAATTGGGCGAAAAACCGGGCCAGCAGAGCGGCTTCCTGCAAGTCCAGCTGCGGAGTAAACGCTGAGATGTTATGCAAAAGACCTGCTTCAACCTTGCCGCCAACACTGAAAACGGCATCTGGCCATTTTTTTTCGCCGTCGGCAGCGGCTGTTTTCAGCAAAAATTGATCGGCATCAAGCCGCCATTGATTGTCATCCAAACGCCAGTGAAAGCGGCTCTGCAACTGATTAACGGCGAGCGCCTCTTTGTCCTGACGTGAAACTTTCATCTGTTGCAGTTGGACTGCACCGCTCATTGCCACCAGTTGCGAGTGCCGCAACTCACTCCAAATTTTAACATTCCCTGTGCCCGAACTGATATTCAGGGCAAAAGGCAAATCCATAGCCGCCAACTCAGGCAACTTCAGATTTTTTCCTTCAATATAAATGGCGCCATCAATAGCGGCTGGCTCAAAAATATTGCCTTGCAAATCCATCGCCACTGTCAGCGCATCGCCGAATTTTTCCGGCAACTTCATGATGACATTGATTTTGTGACGCTGTGCATCATTGATAATGGCCAAATCAACAGACTCAAACTTTAGCGGCTTAGTCTGTCTTTTCTGATCCTGCCAGGTGATTTCACTCTGCAACACTTCGTACTTGCCGCCCTGCAATAGCCATAACGGCTGCCCATTCCCGGCATTTAATCCGACAATGGCAAAACTTCCGTCCGGCTTACGGGTCACTGACAATTTAGCGCCAACCAGCGTAACCCGTGAGGATGACAGCAGTTCTCTGTTGATCAGCATATCGAGCAAGTTAATGCCCAGGCGTATTTCTTTAAGTTGAACGGCAGGCGGCGCATGTTCAACTATCGATGCCACAGAAATGTCCTTTAGTATCAGTTCAGGACTAAAGCCGCGCATTTTAGCCCTCAAATGACCGATGGTGACTGGTATCCCTGCCAATTCGCTGATATGTGTCGCCAACTCGATACGATAGTTTTCAATGCCTGACAATAACAAACGCACGCCCGTCAGGCTGATCGCCGACGCAATCAAAGACCAGAAAATAAGATGCCGCGTTGCACGCTTAATGTGATGGATCATGAAAACAGCCTAAAGACGAAAGGCATAAAGCGGCTACCCATTTAAGGCGGGACAGATAACATCCCTTAGAGGGATGATATCTGTATAGTATCCCATTTTAAATTGGAAGCGCATAAAGCGAAAGGCAAAAACAAAAAGAGGGCGCGTTCGCCTTTTGCCTTGTGCCTTAAAGAAGGACGACGTCATATTGTTCCTGATTATATTCCGCCTCGGCTCTGAATTTGATCTGCACGCCCAGAAATATTTCCAACTCAGCCAGCATGTCGGCATCCTCATCCAGCAGCATTTCCACCACTTCATTGGACGCCAGCACCAATAGCGTTTGTACCTTGTACAGACGCACTTCCCGAATAATCTCTCTAAATATTTCCAGGCACATGGATTCAGCTGTTTTTAACACACCCCGTCCGCCGCAAGCGCTGCAAGGCTCGCAGAGGATATGTTCCAGGCTTTCACGGGTTCTCTTACGGGTCATTTCCACTAGGCCCAGCACCGACACTTCAGTGATTTTAGTTTTCGCGCGGTCTTTTTCCAAATTGCGTTCCAGCGCCTGCAACACCTGCTTTTTATGCTCATCGCTTTTCATATCGATAAAATCGATAATGATGATGCCGCCCAGATTTCTGAGTCTAAGCTGGCGGGCTATGGTTTGCGCCGCTTCCAGATTGGTTTTGAATATAGTCTCTTCCAGATTGCGCCCGCCGACATAGCCGCCGGTATTCACATCCACGGTGGTCATCGCTTCGGTCTGGTCAAATATCAGATAACCGCCCGATTTTAATTTGACTTTACGCTCCAGGGCTTTTTTTATTTCATCCTCGACGCTGTATATATCGAATACCGGACATTCTCCCGTGTAATGTTCGATGACAGGCACAATTTCGGGGACAAAAACCTCCGCAAATTCAAGCAATCGATGGTAGGTTTCTTTCGAATCCACCCGCACCCTATCGATGCCTTCTTTGTATAAATCCCTTAAAGTTCTGATGCTTAGCGGTAAATCCTTGTGGATAAACTGCTTGGGTTTGGCGTCGGCAATTTTTTCCGAGATGGATTCCCACAACTTCAATAAAAACGCCATATCGGCAATCAGTATCGATTCATCCACGCATTCCGCCGCAGTCCTTGCGATAAAACCGCCGCATTGATGTTCCTGCCTGAAGGCGTCAAGACAGGATCTTAACCGGGCGCGTTCAGCTTCGCATTCAATCCGCTGAGATACGCCCGAATTGTTGGAATAAGGCATATACACTTGGTAACGCGACGGTATGGATATTTCCGTGCTTAAACGGGCGCCTTTGCTGCCCAACGGATCTTTAACCACCTGCACGACGATATGTTGGCCTTCATGCAGATAATGTTCGATGATTTCCGTGCCTTTTTTCTCCAGATCTTTGGCNNAACCCGGCACACTTCGCCTTTGTAAATATTGCCCACTAAACCCCGTTCACGGCTGCGTTCAATAATGAGTTCCTGCAACACACCATTTTCGATAACAGCAACGCGCGTTTCCGGCGGCGTTACATTGATTAAAATTTCTTCACTCATTTGAAAAGTTCTATTCCTTGATTAGATAAAAGTTCGGACGTTTCAAACAATGGCAATCCGACCACGCCTGAAAAACTGCCTTTTATGGCTGCTACAAACACGGCGCCCTGGCCTTGAATTGCGTAACTGCCGGCTTTATCCTGCGGTTCGCCGCTGTGCCAGTAATCGTGTATTTGCTGTTCGGTCAAGCGTCTGAAAGTCACCTCAGTAATGCTCAGCGCCTGACCATGCTTGCGTCCCCGTAACGAAATCGCGCTATAAACCTGATGGGTTTTACCCGACAATTGCATCAACATAGCCACGGCGTCGGCCTGATTTTTGGGTTTGCCCATAATCACAGATCCGAGAATAACGGCCGTATCGGCGGCTAAAACCGGGATGTCAGGGTTGAGCTGAGCCTTGCATGCGGCGGATTTTTCCGCCGCCAAACGCTGTACATAATTTAGCGGCGATTCACCGGGCAATGGCGTTTCATCAAGATCCACCGGGTGAACTTTATAAGTGACCTTGATTTGATCCAGCAGTTCCTGGCGGCGTGGCGAAGCTGAAGCAAGAATAATCTGTACGGACATTAGCGATGATACGGGTGGTTATGAAGAATACTCCAGGCGCGGTAGAGTTGTTCTGCAACAATAATACGCACCAGCGGATGTGGAAAGGTAAGCCTGGATAAGCTCCATGATTCCCGCGCCAGTTGTTTGGCGGAATCGGCCAAACCTTCAGGGCCGCCGATCAGCACCGCGATATGCTGGCCGCTTTCCAGCCAACGCTGCATCGCCTGCGCTAACTCCGGCGTAGTCCACGGTTTGCCGGGAATGTCCAGCGTCACAATATGCGCGCTTTGAGGAATCGCCGCAATCATGCGTTCGCCTTCGTCTTTGACTATCCGGGCGACATCGCTGTTTTTAGTGCGCTTGCCTGGTGCGATTTCTTTAAGCACCAGCTCGCATTCGCGCGGCAAGCGTTTGGCGTATTCATCGTAGCCTTGCTGCACCCAGCCCGGCATACGGTTTCCCACTGAAATAAGATTTATTTGCATGGGTGAGCAGGATACAGACAACACAGGGTTGATGCAATGTCGTAGCCGTGCAAGCTCAGGCATTTTGATGCAATCAAATCGGTTCAAATGGCCCCAAGGCTGCCATTATCGGGGCGGCAACAGGTTAATAAAGGAATGCTTCATGCCCATATCAACGACTGATAGAGTCTAGTTTACCTTAACACTATTAATCTTCGTTAAAATGTCTTGCAGACTGCGAACGGCAAGGTGTAATCTTCACCGCGATAGGTTAAAAAAACGTAAAAAATATCTATCCATAATGAACGCTCATCGTGTTTAAAACCGGGGCTGAACGTAACCTGAAAAATGGCTGACTTGGGAATAGTGGCGACCCTCTTTTTCAGGTTTATGCGTTTACCTGAATAATAACGTGAGCAGTAAACAATCCTTAACGACGAGAAGCAAACTATGTCTACATTCCCGATCGATCTTGGCGCTTACCAGCGCATAACGTTAGATTCCAGCATTAATACTCTTACCGACCAGCAAAGAGCCAGTCTTAAAGCCAATATTCAACTTTGTCGGGATGCGATCGTGTTCTTTACGGCTACGGGCGCTGCCAGAGGCGTAGGCGGACATACCGGCGGCCCTTACGACACTGTACCTGAAGTCATGATTATGGATGCTTTATTTCGTGGTTCGGCGAATAAATATGTACCTATATTTTTTGATGAAGCTGGACATCGCGTGGCGACTCAATATCTGATGTCTACGCTGAACGGCGATCTGCCCGCAGAACGCCTGATGGAATACCGCGCCGCTCATTCGCATTTACCAGGACATCCTGAGTTGGGCTTTACGCCGGGCGTAAAATTCAGCTCCGGACGCTTAGGCCACATGTGGCCTTACGTCAATGGCGTAGCTATCGCCAATCCACGTAAGGTTTTGTTTTGCTTGGGTTCAGACGGCTCGCAACAAGAAGGCAACGACGCCGAAGCCGCACGCTTGGCCGTCGCTCAAGGCCTGAATGTTAAACTGATTATCGACGATAATAACGTCACTATTGCAGGTCATCCGTCACATTACCTGCCCGGTTGCACGACGGCTAAAACCTTGGCCGGTCAAGGCGTAACGGTATTGGAAGGCGACGGCGAAGATCTTGATGATCTTTATAAGCGTATTTGTACGGCCGTAAACACCGACGGCCCGGTTGCCGTCATTAACCATCGTCCTATGTGCCCCGGTATCGTCGGATTAGAAGGCTCTACTCACGGTCATGACGTTATCTCGGTAAAAGTCGCGGTAGAGTATTTAGAGTCTCGCGGGCAACAAGCGGCGGCAGATCACCTTAAAGAAATTAAAGCGCCTAAAAATGACGCGGTATTTTTGGGTTCCAGCGATCGTTGGGATGCCAACCGTAACGTTTTCGGCGATGCCGCCGTCGACATACTAAGCCGCTTGACCGCCGTAGAACGTTACGAAAAAGTGCGCGTTATTGACAGCGACCTGGAAGGTTCCTGCGGACTGTTCAAAATACACGCGGCTTACCCTGACATATTCATCTCTTCCGGCATTATGGAGCGCGGCAATTTTTCCGCAGCCGCCGGTTTCGGTATGGAAGCAGGCAAGCAAGGTATTTTCGGCACTTTCAGCGCGTTCTTAGAGATGTTGCTGTCTGAAATCACTATGGCGCGTTTGAACAATTCCAACGTATTGAGTCATTTCTCGCATTCCGGCATAGACGATATGGCCGACAATACCTGCCATTTCGGTCTGAACAATATGTTTGCTGACAATGGCTTGAGCGACGGCTATGCGACTAATCTTTACTTTCCGGCCGATCCGCTGCAAATGAAAGCTTGTTTGGAAACTATTTTCTTTAATCCAGGCTTGCGTTTTGTGTTTTCGACCCGCTCCAAGGTACCGACTATCCTGAATACTGAAGGCCAGGATTACTTTGGCGGCGATTACAAATTTGTCTCCGGCAAAGATGAAGTCATCCGCGAAGGCACACAAGGTTATATCGTCAGCTTCGGCGAATCCTTGTACCGGGCGTTGGATGCAGTAGAGCGTTTGAAACTGGAAGGCATTGATGTCGGTTTGATCAACAAGCCGACCTTGAATGTCATTGATGAAGACATGCTGGCTAAAATAGGCAAGTCGCCGCTGGTGTTGGTGGTCGAATCCTATAACCGCAAAACAGGATTGGGTAGCCGTTTCGGCTCCTGGTTGCTGGAGCGTGGTTTGACTCCAAAATATGCGCATATTGCCACCCATAAAGAAGGTTGCGGCGGTTTGTGGGAACAATTCCCGCATCAAGGTATTGATCCTGCCGGTATTATTGCCAAAACCAAGGAGTTGCTAAAAGCTTAAGGGCTTANNTCTTATGGAAAAAGAAAGCGTTATAAAATTCCGCCACGGCGGACTAGGCAGCTTACTTAACAGCATCCAGACGCTGTTTGTCGGTATGTTGAGAATCTGGTCAATCCCCATTGTGCTGATGCTCAGTGTGACAGCGGGATTTACCACTTATTACGGCCTGTCTCATTTTATTATTCCCTGGATTGCGCTGGCTATGACCATTGCGATTCAATCTATTATTGTGATGTGTTCGCTGGAAATTGCAGGCATACACTGGAAAGCTAATCGATTACGCTATCTAAGCGTATCAATATCTTTATTGGTAGCCATCTCCGCTTCAGTTACTTTTTCCTATTTCAGGTTTTATGAGATTTCTCAAAGTGAAACCATACACATTAATAGAATCAACGAGATACGCAAGGATGTG
This sequence comes from Methylobacter sp., assembly GCA_003158415.1. Taxonomy (GTDB): domain Bacteria; phylum Pseudomonadota; class Gammaproteobacteria; order Methylococcales; family Methylomonadaceae; genus Methylobacter_C. The sequence continues at coordinate 15,882 of PMJA01000336.1, read as the reverse complement.
AACGATTATCTGGCGGCGATTCTGATCAGCAAAAGCGCTATTTTAAAGCAGCAAAACAACGAGCTGGATAAAGCCTCCGATGAGCTGTCCAAAGCCTATTTCGGCACCCATGATCTGGCGCCGCCGGAGTATAAAAACAAGGTCGGCGAAGGGCCTTTCTGGAAGCATTACAACCAACGTTATCAGGCTAAAAAAGCGCAATTCGATCAGCTCGACCAGGAATTTCACCGGCTGGACGAACAGTTACGAACCCTACAAACCAGCCTGAATCACTTGTCGGACGATGCTGAAAATAACTATCAAAAAGCGGTGTCCGGTTTGCAGGAAGTGCAGCTCCAATTCAATCAACTAGCCACTAATGCCGGACAAGCGGTTCCGCAGGCGCCGATACTGATGACCTATCCCCAATTTGTTCAGGGCGTGACGCCGTCTTTTTCCATGTGGAATGATTTTTCACCATTTGCCTTTGCCTGTGCGGCCATGGTCGATTTTTTCACATTTTTGCTGGCCTATCGTCTGGAAAGCACGGCACCCGGCCCGCTTTCCGAACAAGAACAGGAACTGGTTTTTGAATGCCTCAGGCAATTTTCCGAGTTCAGAATCAACGAAAACGATGAGCTGGAAATGGTCATTGAAAAATCCGATATAGANNCGCTCGGTGGAATTTGCGCCCAATCTTTATCCGCTGATTGCCGAACGCATGGGCACTCAGTTGCGGGCCATCAAAGCGCAATCGGTAGCATCGGCAGACACCAATGAGGCAGGCCATGAACACTAATCTATCGACGTTGGATACTTGGCTCACCGGCGAACATAGCGGCTCTGGCGTCGGCCAACTATTTTGGGATCCGGGATTTGACGCCGAACGTCGCGTTGTTGTTTCCCGGTTAGGCCCTTATTACCGGCTGTTTGAACGCCCGCAAGACTTTATTCCACACTTTTTTCATCGGGTTTACTCCTTGCCGATAGAAGACTGGCAGTTGACGACCCAAACCCGGCTTTATGGCGGCTTTTGCACCGTGACCTCCGAACTGCAAATCCATTTTCAAGCGACGCTTAAATTTGTGGAAAGAAACCGTGACGCATTGTCGGACATTAACCGGCAGATTAAAGCCAGTTATGACAGCGTGATTAAGGATCTTGTCAATGCCGAATTAACTCAGCTTAAGGACGGCTCGTGGGTACACACGGGGCTTGCTGACATGGAGCGGCAAATTGAAAGCGTCATTAATGAAACCCTGATTTTAAAGCATATCCAGTGCCGGGCTATCTGCGCCTTGACCCCGGCTTTTGCAGAACTGACCGATGACGACAAGCTGGACGGGCGCTTTACTCAGGAAGCCGTTTATCTTAACGTAATGCAAAAGAACTTTGAATTTCGCGAGAGGCAAAGCCAGGAATTGTTCAGGCAGGAAGAAGATCTGGAGCGGTTGCGCCTGGAACACAAACAAAAACTGCTGGAAACCCTGCATCAGGATGATCAAATACAAAAGCAAAAGCAGGCGCTGGAAGCCGAAATCATCAAGCACCGCCTGGAAGAGCAGGCCGAGCAGCGTAGTGAGCAACAGGCGATAGAAACCCGCTTGCATCAGGAAAAAACCGATCATGATAGGCAGTTAAAAGAAATTGAGCTGGCAGCGGAAATTCAATACCAGAAGGATAAGCAAATCCGCCAACAACAACTGGAACTTCAAAAACAGGCGCAGCAACTGGAACATGAGCGCTTGTTGAAAGAACTGCAACGGGACGCGGAAACTAGGGAATATGAAAAAGAGCGCCTGCAATGGCTGCAAGGAAAAGAGCAGGAGCAACGCCTAAAACAGCTGGAGTTGGAAGCCGAACTGAAAGAGCAGGAAATTCACCAGCTGGAACGGCAAAAGCTACAGGAACGCCTGGAAGCCGAAAAAATACAGCATGAAAACCGTCTGCATCAAATGCAGCTGGATGCGGAAGTTAAAGAACTGGAACTGCGGGCCGAGTCCACCAAGAGCAAAGATGAGTATTTGCGCCGGGAAATTGAATTTCTGGTGCTGGACAAGCAGCGCGCGGAATTGACGCGGTCGATCAGAGCGGCCAGCCAGGGTGAGGATGAACGGCGTTAAGTGACTGGTAGTGTCGCATTTGTTTGTGCGCCATGCTCTGTATATTTTATACTCAACCCAATCAAAATAATCAACTGGAAGTATTTATGCGAAATATACGACAACACGATTTTTTATAAGACAAACAATGTCGTATATATCACGTTAGGCGACTCAATTGAGGCAGGCACAGCATCTACCACTGGAGAATATATGGAACATGTGAGTCAGAAAAATAACAGCCACGCTGACTATGGATGCGGGGTGGCCAGCCTAATGATGCTGCTAAAACACGCGCAGCTAAAACAGGTCCCACCGTATGACAAACTTGCAAAAGAACTGCGTATTACAGAATGCGTTACTAAAAAGTGGGGCGATCAATACGAAGACCACGGCAAAGGCGCTTATCCAGGAGACATAACAAGGTATCTCAAAAATGTCGGAATTCCTTTTCTACAAATTCATGACCCAGACAATGTCGGGGAAAATCTGAAAAACCGTAAATCTGGCAGCTTTAAATTACTTATTCATATCGCCGAGTTTGCTCCGGTAATGATTGGTGAGTTATATGAAAATGCCGGTCATTGGGTTGTGCTGTGCAAGGATGGTAAGAAGTTCATGCGTTATGATCCAGAATTCCTGTCCACCGACCCTCAAGCAATTGCCGAAGTTGACACGAATATAATCCTTGAAAAGTGGGATGGCTGCGCTATTCAAATTCTCACCAGTGCTAACTGATCATTTCACCGAACCTGCGTAAAATGCCACGCAGTCCAGTTAGCTCAACGTTAGATACACATAGTGGAGAAAAACTTGGCAGCAGATAATACAATCGAACAACTGGAAGCATATTACAGACTTAAGGGGATCTCTATTAATTCAATTTCGAAAAATTGGTACTTATAAATTTCAATAAGTTAGATTCGTCAATATGATGAAAAAAGCAATTTTTAGAGGTTCCCTTAACTTACAACACCTTAAGTTTGTCGGGCATGCTTTTTATGCCCGACATTCTCAATGTCAAATTTAGCAACGGTCTTTTCGGTTTACCTACCATCGTTCCTTTATCTTGAACAAGCAACGCGCGGAATTAACGCGGTCAATCAGGGTAGCCAGTCAGGGCGAGGATAACCACTTACTTTGTAACTTGACTATGGCTCTTCAAAGGAAAATTCGACCCCCTTCTGACCGTCCAATCGCAATGCGCTAGCATCAAAACCATCCGCTAATTTTATCGCTCTAATATTCAAATTATTTGAAACTCGCAGTCGCTCGCAATATTTGTAAAGGGTAGAGGCATCTTCAGTCAGAATGAGTGGGATACCTTCGTGCAAGGCTTGCGCCATTATCTTTACATCATCTTTAACGACTGACCGGTTATCACCGCTGTCGTGCCCGCCAAGCAAATTCCATATACGCGCAGCTTCTACGGAATGCGGAATGTTGAATGGAATATGCCGAAAATTTTTGAGAGGTAAATCTGTAATGGGTTGCTTGATGGCAATTTCGGCTGCCACGATGGCAGAGAAATATATGGGGGACTGTTGCGCAAGTAAAAGTTTGTAGTATTCTTTTGCAACATCATGATTATTCCTATTATTTTCACGGTTAACTAGCGAAATTAGAAAACTGGTATCCAACAGAACAGGAGCTTTCATGCTTGGTTACCGCGTAGCATTTCTAGCCACGCTGTTGGATTGGGGATATCTGCCCAAGCTTTGGTTCCACGTTCTACCATAAGATTGAATTCAGCTTCGTCATAGCTGGGTTTATGATCTTCGAAAGTAAGTAAGTTCAAGTTACGCAATTCACCTGTGAGTAGATTTTCCTCTGCCGTAACATGAAGTAGCCCTGGACGATATAAGCGGTTTTGTTCATCTTGCGCCAACAAATTCTGAGTGGCTGCAATAGGCGGCAGTATTACGCCATTTTCAAGTTCAAGATGAATATTGGCTTTAGTTTTTCCGCCCATATTAACAACGTTACCATACAAGTATTTTTCTACATGCACCCAAGCATCTTCAAATCTACGAAAATTGGACGTTGAATCGACCGAGAAAGATATTTGAGCAGATTGATCTGCAACCAAATAACGCCTATGTTGATATTTTTGAGCGTTAGCTTGCCAGCGTTCTACTACTTTTGCTCGGGCTGGGTCAATTAAACTGAGTGAGTCGGTAGATTTCAAATGTTCAATATCAGCCCACAGAGTGCTTGCAGCGAGCAACCCGCCAGCTACAAAAGCCAGTGAACCAGGTTCTATCGAAACTAGAATTTTGGACGGATCGACATCACGGCTAGACCCTTTCAAGAACTTGCTCACATCGTCTTGAAACTCGCCCAGCAACGCCAAAGAGACGTGTGACGGGCTGACATCAATATCATTGATGCGGTCACTAACGGCAAAACGTAACTGGTTGATAGGATTCATGGCTTATGTATTTCAATGCAAGTTTTAAAAACGATGTCATTATATGCTTTGTATTGTATGAAGAAAAGGAAGTCATGCTGGTTGGAAAATCAGCCATACCCTTCTGAATCCCTGAGGTTTCTGCCGAAATGCAAATGATAGGGATGGCAATCTCAAATTCGTTCCTTGCGCTTGATCATCAAGCCAATAAGGCTGCAATAATCCCGGTGAGGAATATACCATCAAAAGTGCCCGCGCCTCCAATTGCAGCGACAGGCGTGTCGAGTTCGGCAATGGTATTGAGCCGAAGAATGTCGGCGCCGATCAACACGCCGCTGATATAGGCAAGATGGGCCGCGTGTTCAGGATCAAGTCGTGTAGGGTACGCTGTGCGTACCTTTTGATGTTCAACTTTTGAGGGTGATTTATGAGAATTTTAAGTCATTGATTTAATAGGTGAAAATTATTTTCTCGTAATCCTTGATTTATGACACAGATTGTTTTTCTTGCCTAATAGTCATTATTTTAATGACATAAAGAAATATGTGTGTATTATATGTATATTACATATAATATACAATTAAGAAGTTTTTTTATGGTTACTGTAAGTTCAGCCGAACTTCAAAGGCATTTAGGGCGTTATCAGGATATGGCTTTAGTTGAGCCTGTTGCTGTTACTAGAAATGGGCGTGAACGCGTTATTATTTTATCTGTAGATGAATATCATAGATTGAAAAAGCGGGACCGTCAGGTATTAAGCCTTGATGATTTTACCCAATTAGATATTCAGGCAATACTTTCTTCTGAACCACCTGTAGAAGCACTTGCTTTTAACTCTGAATTGATTGGATAAGCCATTGTCGTTTCCACAACCAGTTGCGGGTTTAGTAATTCGTTATTCATATTTGTGGCGATCAGAACACCTGCGAGGACAGGAAGAAGGCGTTAAGGACAGACCTTGTGCAGTGATATTGGTTACTGCCGATAATGAAGGCGATAAAATCGTAACTGTTTTGCCGATTACCCATACACCACCACAAAATCCAGCCCTTGCCGTTGAAATTCCCCATGCCACTAAATGCCGCTTGGGGTTAGATGATGAGCGTTCTTGGATTGTATTAACAGAAGCCAACCGTTTCGTTTGGCCAGGCCCAGATTTGAGATTTTCTCGTTCTGGTGACACAGAAAGTGTTGCTTATGGTCTTTTGCCAAGTGGCTTGTTTAATGAATTAAAACATAAATTAGTTGCTGCTATCTCTGCTAATTCTATGCGTGTTGTTCCTCGAACCGATTAGTTAAGCCTACTGTTGGTCAATCGTTTAGGTTACTGGGCGAATCCATCGTCCCTGACGGAGCGGGCTATTGCCGCGCTATCCGCCGTTCATGGCTCGCACGGGGCTATTAGCCGTGTAGGGTACGCTGTGCCGTACCTTTTGATGTTCAACTTGACTACCGCGTAGTGCTTCCAGCCACGCAGTTGAATCTGGGACATCTGCCCAAGCTTTAGTTCCACGTTCTACCATGAGATTGAATTCATCATCGTCATATTGGGGTTTATGATCTTCGAAAGTAAGTAAGATCAAGTTACGCAATTCACCGGTGAGTAGATTTTCCTCTGCCGTAACATGAAGTAGCCCTGGACGATATAAGCGGTTTTGTTCATCTTCGTTCCTTGCACTTGATCATCAAGCCAATAAGGCTGCAATAATCCCGGTGAGGAATATACCGTCAAAAGTGCCCGCGCCTCCAATTGCAGCGACAGGCGTGTCGAGTTCAGCAATGGTATTGAGCCGAAGAATGTCGGCGCCGATCAACACTCCAAACACGCCGCTGATAGATGTTACTTTGAACGAAAAACATTTAAACCTTTTTTCCGTTGCAACCCGACCCTTTTTTTGTATTATCCTATAAACATCACTTTAAGCCAAAGACGTATAGGTTGAACCTAAAAACATGCAAAAATTACCCGTAACACTTTATCGCACCGCCCAGGTTAGAGAGCTAGACCGAATTGCCATACAAGANNGCAATGGCCGGACGCTCAATCTATCGCCGTTTTTTGCGGTTCCGGCAATAACGCCGGTGACGGCTATATTATTGCCGGGTTGGCGTTGACAGCCGGATTAAAGGTCAGTGTTTACAGTCTTGCCGATCCCGTAAATCTCAATGGTGATGCGCTGACCGCTTACCTGAACTATAGCGATGCCAAGGGCGTGACGCTCCCATTCCAGGTAGGCGAGCCGATTGAAGCGGACGTGATTGTCGACGCCTTGTTAGGGACAGGACTGGATCGCCCAGTAACCGGGCTTTATGCACACGCCATTGCGCTTATTAATCAGTCGCCTGCGCATGTCGTTGCGGTGGATGGCCCTTCGGGTTTGAATGCGGACACAGGCAATGTGATGGGCTGCGCGGTAAAAGCGGAATGCACGGTTACGTTTATTGCGTTGAAACAAGGCTTATTTACCGGTCTGGCGGCTGATTATTGCGGTGAAATTTTTTATGCGGCATTAGCCGTGCCGGATGCGGTTTTTCAAGCCGTTACGCCGTCGGCGGTTCGTGTTGTTAAGGCGTCGTTACCGCGTCGTAATCGTTGTAGTCACAAAGGCGATTACGGACATGTGCTGATAGTGGGCGGCGATAGCGGCTATTCCGGTGCCGCGAGACTGGCAGGTGAGGCGGCTTTGAGGGTGGGCGCAGGATTGGTGAGTGTGGCGACAAGGCCGGAACACGCCGCGTTAATGAACCTGAGTAGACCGGAATTAATGTGTCATGGCGTAGAAACGGCCGGGCAATTGACGGTGTTATTGGAAAAAGCCGATGTTGTCGTCATAGGCCCCGGCTTAGGACAAAGCGATTGGGCAAAAGCGCTGTTTTTGGCGACGATAAGCGCTCAAAAACCCTTGGTCGTAGACGCGGATGGTTTGAATTTATTGGCCTTATCTCCGGTAACAAACCCAGGCTGGATTTTAACGCCCCATCCCGGTGAAGCCGCCCGGTTATTACAGTGTTCCATCGCGAAAATACAGCAAGACCGGTTTGCCGCAGCCGCCGCTATTCAGGCTAGCTATGGTGGCATCGCCGTGCTTAAAGGCGCAGGTACCTTGATCGCCTCTAACGATGATATTGCCGTTTCTACGACAGGAAATCCGGGCATGGCATCAGGCGGCATGGGCGATGTGCTGTCAGGGGTGATCGCCGGTTTGCTGGCGCAGGGCCTGCCGCTGAAAAATGCAGCCCAACAAGGGGTTTATAGTCACGGGTGGGCGGCTGATTTGGCAGCAGAAAAAGACGGAGAAAGAGGCTTGTTAGCCAGCGATTTGATGCCTTATCTCAGGCTATGGAGTTTGTAATGCAAAAGTATTTGAATAGCGCCGAAGAAACCGAACAGTTTGGGGCGGAGTTATTTAAGTCTTTACCGTCAAAATGCCTGATCTTTTTATACGGCGATTTGGGCGCAGGGAAAACGACACTGGTCAGAGGTTTTCTTCGGGCCGCAGGCTATAACGGTACGGTTAAAAGCCCCACTTATACGTTAGTGGAAGAATACACCATCGACCATCGTAAAGTATTTCATTTTGATTTATATCGGGTCGTTGATCCTGAAGAACTGGAATGGATAGGAATAAACGATTATCTGGATCAGGACAGCGTCTGTTTTATCGAATGGCCGGATCAGGGTAAAGGATTTTTGCCTGAACCCGACAGCGTTATTATGCTAAAACCGGAAGGCATTGGACGCTTGCTGACCCAGCTGTCCGGTTCAAAAAAAACCTTGTCAGGGATGTGTAAAAACAACGACATACTGCTATAATTTAAACCAATTTGTTGTCTTTGAGGCTGTCGCTATGAGAAATTACTGGAAGATCTTGTTTTTCTTTGGATTACAGCTATCGTCTGTGTCGGGCTTTGCACAACAAATCAACGTCAATGCCTTGCGTTATACCACGACTGCACAGCAAAACCGCATCCTGTTTGATGTAACGGTAGCGCCGGAATATCGGGTTTTCGTGATGGATAATCCGTCGCGTTTAGTCATTGATATTAAAAATGCCCGGTTAGAACATGCCTTAACCCAACCGTCGGCAGCGCACCCTTTGTTTATACGGGTACGCGCGGGCGTAAAAAACGATACCGATTTAAGAATCGTAGTTGATTTAAAAGCGCCGATTGATTCAAAAAATTTCACAATAAGCTCCAGCAATAACGACAATTATCGCTTGATTGTTGATTTATTTAACAAGGAGCCTATTGTCGCCATACAGATTGATAATAAGGCAGCGATAGTGGCAGGGGGGGGCGCTAAAGCTATTGAACCCAAAACAGCAGCGACACTGCCGGTTGTCGAAAAATCGACTGGCCCCAAAAGCGCCGGCAACATAGTGATAGCCATTGATGCCGGTCATGGCGGTGATGATCCCGGCGCTCGCGGCTCCCGAGGCACTGAAGAGAAAAAAGTAACCTTCGCCATTGCTAAAAAGCTGGAAGCATTAATCAATGGACAACCGGGCATGAAAGCGGTCATGGTTCGCAAAGACGACTATTACGTAGGTCTCAGAGAGCGGATGAAAATCGCCCGAGCCGCTAAAGCGGATTTGTTTGTCTCCATACATGCCGATGCGTTCCATGATGCCGAGATTAAAGGCGCATCCGTCTATACCTTGTCGACTGGCGGCGCATCCAGTGAAGCGGCGCGTTGGCTGGCGGATAATGAAAATTCATCTGATTTAGTGGGCGTCAGCCTGAACGATAAAGAAGATGTGCTTGCGTCAGTGCTGCTGGACTTGTCGCAAACGGCGACCCAGGAGGCTAGCGTCAATGTTGCCAATCGGGTATTAAAAAGCTTCGACAACATTGCGGATTTGCATAAGGATTCCGTGCAAAAAGCCGACTTTATCGTGTTGAAATCGCCGGATATACCATCCATATTGGTGGAAACCGCTTTCATCTCCAACCCTTCCGAAGAACGGAACTTACTGAGCGCCCAGTATCAATCGAAAATGGCGACGGCTATTTTCAACGGCGTACGCAGCTACTTTAAAGAATCCGTACCGGTTGATAGTAAAATCGCGGCATTGGGTTTGTAAGGTTTTAAATCGTTATACAAAACTACCACGACCTTACTCACTCCTATAGAATAACGCCTTTTGCTTTAGGTCGGCTGATGCGTATTCATTCACTCCCCATTCAACTGGTCAACCAGATTGCCGCCGGTGAAGTGGTCGAAAGACCCTCGTCTGTGGTCAAAGAACTGGTTGAAAACTGTTTTGATGCGGGGGCGCGGCAAATTACCATTGAAATTGAGCAGGGCGGCGCCAGACTGATAAAAATCAGGGACGACGGTTGCGGCATCGTCAAAGAAGATTTGGCCTTGGCCTTATCACGACATGCGACCAGCAAAATCGCCACCTTACAGGATCTGGAACAGGTTGCCAGCATGGGTTTTCGCGGCGAGGCATTGCCCAGCATCAGTTCCGTGGCACGGCTGACGCTGATTTCACGCACCGCCGATGCGCAATGCGCCTGGCGCGTAACGGCAGACGGCTCCGAACAGGATTTTGATCCGCAACCCGACCCCCATCCACAAGGCACTACGGTTGATGTGNNAATCAAAAAGAAGTGCTCAATCTAAAGCCTTCGGCTACCGACAGCATGCAAGAGCAACGGATTGCCGGCATTTGCGGCTCTGCCTTTATTGAAAATTCGGTAAAAATTGACTTTGCGGCATCCGGACTGCAATTAAGCGGCTGGGTCGGTTTGCCGACCTTCTCCCGCAGCCAGCAGGATATGCAGTTTTTTTATGTCAACGGCAGGTTGATCCGTGACAGATTGGTCGCCCATGCGGTTAAGCAAGCCTATCAGGATGTTTTGTTTCACGGACGGCAGCCGGTCTTTGTTTTATATTTAACGCTGGATCCGACGCTGGTTGATGTTAATGCGCATCCGGCAAAGCTGGAAGTCCGGTTTAGGGAAGGCCGTCTGGTTCATGACTTCCTGTTTTCAGCCCTGCACCGGTCATTGGCCGATTTAAGGCCCGATGCAGGTCGGGTTAGTGTTGGTTCGACAAGCTCACCACCGACGGACGTAACCCGACATGATGAGCCGGAATTTATACCGTTACAGATGCGCACCGGCGTTGATGCTAACCCCGTTTATAATCCAAGACCGCCGCAGCAAGCATCACTGCCGTTAACGGTGGCGGAATCGATAACGGCTTACGCGTCGCTATACCCGGAAGACCGGCCGGTACAAAAACAACCGCAACCAACAGCCCAAGCGTCCGATATGCCGCCGTTAGGCTATGCAATTGCGCATGTCCACAATATTTATATACTGGCAGAAACCCCGAAAGGCATTATCCTGGTCGATGCTCATGCCGCTCATGAACGGGTGACCTACGAGCGCTTAAAACAGCAATATCAACAAGGCTCTGTGCCTAGCCAACCCTTATTGCTGCCCATTAAGATCAACGTCAGTGCAGAGGAAGCCGATTTGGCGGAACAGGAACATGAATTTTTCAGTACGCTGGGTTTTGAACTCAATCGATCCGGGCCTGAAACCATTATTCTGCGTTCAACGCCCGCGTTATTGGGCAATATCGATAAAGAAACATTAATCCGCGACGTGCTGGCCGATATAAGCGAACATGACATAAGTCGGCGCATACAAGAGCAATCCAACCGGCTGCTTTCGACTATCGCCTGTCATGGCGCCGTCCGCGCACATCGGCGTTTGAGCATAGACGAAATGAACGCATTGCTGCGGGATATGGAACAAACCGAACGTATAGGGCAGTGTAATCACGGCAGGCCCACCTGGATAGAATTATCCACGCATGAGCTTGATAAATTTTTCTTGCGCGGGCAATAAGCCGCCACACGCAAACTTAGGAACGTGCCTGAAATATACAATCAAAAGCAGTCCATGAAAAAAAATAACTTACCTCCGGCGATTTTCTTAATGGGGCCTACGGCTTCAGGCAAGACAGCGCTTTCCGTGCAGCTGGCACAGGCATTGGGCGGAGAAATCATCAGCGTAGACTCCGCGCTGGTGTTTAAAGGCATGGATATAGGCACGGCCAAGCCCACATTGGCAGAAAGGGCCGACATTCCTCATCATCTGATCGATATATTGGATCCGTCGGAATCTTACTCTACCGGCCAGTTTAGAACGCAGGCGCTAGCCTTGATGGATGCGATAACCCGGCGAGGGAAAATCCCGATTTTGGTCGGCGGCACCCAGCTTTATTTTAACGCCCTGTTGAACGGGCTGGCTGTATTGCCCCCCGCCGATCCGGCGATCAGGGCCAAGCTTGATGAGGAGCTGGCGCGGTTAGGCAAAGCAGTGCTGCATCAACGGCTGGCAGGCATAGACCCGCAAGCTGCGGCAAGAATACACCCGAATGATCCGCAACGCGTCCAACGTGCCTTGGAAGTCTATGAAATCAGCGGCAAACCCTTAACGTCTTTTTTTAATGTCGCCCAAAACGAAGGACTGCCTTATCAAGCAATAAAACTGATCATTGCCCCGCCTGATCGGAAAATACTGCATGACATCATCGCGCAACGTTTCCGAACTATGCTGGAGCAAGGTTTTATCGAAGAAGTGGAGGTGCTCTACCGCCGGGGTGATTTAACCGAAAAAATGTCCTCCATTCGCGCTGTCGGTTATCGGCAAGTCTGGACCTATCTGCAAGGCGAGGATGATCTTGAAACCATGACAGAAAAAGCCATCATCGCCACCCGGCAATTGGCTAAACGCCAATTTACCTGGCTGCGTAGAGTCACCGGCGCTATCAGCTTGCAGACCGGGCAAGCGGATTTAATGGAGCAGGCGCTAGCGGAAATGGATAGTGTTTTAGGCAGGTTACACGGGTTGCCGCCGTGTTAGCGGTAAATGTTTTACGGCGTCCGATTTCGATTACTAAAATAATCGAGTTCTAATGTTGTCATAGCATAAGCCTTTTTTGCACATTATTGGGTCAGATGAGTGATTTTTAGCAGCACGCCAATAATTAGGGTGGTTTGTAAGAGGTAAGTGGACTTAAGCCCAGGCCCCTCTCTAAGTGTGTTGATGTTTTTGAGGAAAAATTGCAAGCCACGAATGCCCACTATGACCCAAAGCCGTCAGTGAAAGTTATTTTCAAGCAAGAAAACCTTTAAATGAAAGGTCAATTCAAATATTAGACAAATTGTATCGAAATGCCTAACGTTAGGAAACACCCTTTAAAGCTAAAGCATACCTATTCAGTTAGGAATAAAATCGATTTTAGTTAGACCAGGATTATCAGGATCTTCAACTAATTTAAATTCCGATTCTTCCATTTCTACCGGTGTTAATTCTTTTGTCCATGTATTTATTGATTCTTTTTTTATGAAGATTTCTAACCCTTCTTCCGTTCCCCAACGTTGCGTTAATGTATAAGGGTCTCCTTCATAAAAAAATCCAAGTTGATATAAGCTAATTTTGTTCATAAATTTCTCCAATTAAGGTTAATGTATTATTCAGTGTTAACTATTTGCCAGAAAACAGCCGTTTTTTTTATCATGCCCATCGAATAAAATTCGGGCCATAAATTCCCATGAAACTTTAGTATTGTTTGTTTAAACCCTCCATTTATCTAGTTTTCTCCCTCAGATAAACGGTATCCCACACCCGCTTCGGTTAACAAGTATCGGGGGCGGGCCGGATCGGCTTCCAACTTGTGGCGTAGCTGTCCCATATAAATTCGCAAATAATGGCTGTGTTCGACATAAGATGGCCCCCATACTTTTTCTAGCAATTGCCTGTGAGTGACGACGAATCCGGCGTGGCGTATTAGTACGCAGAGCAAGTTGAATTCGATAGGCGTCAGGTTAACCTCCTGCTCGCCTACGAAAACCCTACGCTTAGTCAATTCTATTTTTAACTCACCAACCTGGAAAATTTCTTGGGTACCGCCCGGCATTTTGGTAACACGCCTGAGCAGCGCTTTTATGCGGGACATTAGTACGGCAGTGCTGAAAGGTTTGGTGAGATAATCATCGGCACCGTTGTCCAGCGCTTGGGTAATTTCACTTTCCTGATTGCGTGCTGAGAGCACGATAATCGGTAGATCTGACCATTTGCGCAGACGGCGAATGACTTCCTGTCCGTCTATATCCGGCAGTCCCAGATCAAGGATCAGCAGATTGGGTTGGTGGTTGCGGGCGGTAATCAATCCATCCTGTCCTGTTGCGGCGGTAAGCACCCGATAATCCTGACTTTCCAGGGTAGTGCTTAGCAGCATCTGGAATTGTGGATCATCTTCAACGAGCAAGAGCAAGGGGTTAATCGCTTTCATGGCATCAGCCCTTTTCTTCCGGATCGATGGTAGGCGGGCATTCCAGAAGAGGAAGATACAGCTGAAACAACGTACCGCCACCGTTACGGTTGGTTGCTTGGATTTCACCGCCATGTGCTTCGACGATGGCGCGACAAATGGACAGTCCCAGTCCCACTCCGCTTTGCGCGCTTTCCTCGTTTATGCGGAAAAACTTGTCAAAAATCTTTTGTTGCAAGCCAGTCGGGATTCCAGGGCCGTGATCCGCTACGGTAATCGACAAACTGAGAGGCATAGTTACCACAGAAATATCGATGGGGCGTCCCGCAGGCGAGTACTTGTCGGCGTTATCCAGCAGGTTCACCATGACTTGTTGCAGCAGTACGGCGTCGACATGAATCAATGCCAGATTGTCTGCCATGTGTATATTGACCGGCCTGGTTTTAAGTTTTTTATCGAGTCGACGTAAGGCGCTACCGACGATTTCCTCCGGTGCATACCATTGTCGATTGAGTACCACTTCGCCCGCTTCCAACCGAGCCATTTCCAAAATTTTAATGGTTAGATCAGACATGCGCTGGGCTTCTTCACTGATCACGGCTATCAACTTTTTTCTACTGCTTTTATCCAGGCGTTCCTCGTCCATTTCCAGTGTGCAGGCTGCGCCGACGATAGTGGCCAGTGGATTTCTCAGATCATGGGAAATACTACTGAGCAGTGAGTTACGCAAAGTTTCCACCTGCATTTTTAAGGTTGCATTTTTAGCCAGTTCCGCCGAATTGGCCCGCTCCAGCGTATGCACAATCAAATATACGTAGGTGTCAAGGAGCTGACGTTGTTCCGGCGCAAAGATTCGACGTACATTGATTGGTTCGAGTGAGAGTACGCCGATAGTTCCTGTTGATCCTTTGAGCGGCACGTAGATGGCTGTCTCGCTAGGGAAGGTGTCGGTGCCATTACCTGCCATTTGCCCATGGTTGAAGACCCATCTGGTCACCACCAAGTTGACTCCCTGTAAAGAAATAGCCAAGGGCGGTTCTATTGGATAGCGCATAAGACCGTTGTCATCGGGAAATAGCAGTGTATTCCTGCCGTCGAATTCGGCATGGATATGGCGTACACCGACTTCAATAATTTCTTTTTCCCGGCGGGCTTCAGCCAACGCCTTACTCAACCTATAAAGAGCCGATGCTCGCCGCTCGCGCTGCTCGGCTACATAGGTCTGGTGGCGGATGTTTTCCGCCAAATTGCTGGTTATCGCACCGACTATCAACATGACTGCCAGACCGACCAAGTTTTCCTGGTCGGCGATTGCGAAAGAAAAAATCGGCGGAGCGAAGAAAAACGCGAAGGCTGCGGCGCTAGTCAATGAGGCCAAAATGGAGGGACTAAGGCCGAAGCGCAAGGCCACGAAAAATACCCCCAGCAAATACACAAGCAGAATATTACTGGGCGTAAGGACTTCTCGAAAAGGCCAGTCGACTAAGGTCAGCATTAAAGGTATAGCGATCCCCCAAAGCCAATAGGCATAAGATAGTTCGGCTCGATTTGTTCTTAAATAAGGATTTTTCAATTTCGTAGACCCGATTTACGAGGAGACTTCTGGCATCATGACGGGAGTAATGGAGGAATCAGCCCTTTGGATGCTACGCTATCATTTAATATCAAAACACTGAGAATACTCACTCATCCGTTTCGTAGGCATATTAAAACTTGCCGCCATTTATGAAAAAGAGCGTAACAATACTGGCGAAGAACCCTAATAAAATGACAGGCATCCAGCGTAAATGCAGAGTAAAAGTATAGCCTTCGCCTTCTTTCATAGTGCCTTTCATTAATCCCAATACATGCAGCGCAGGCGCAGAACCTATCGCTAATAAACTACCGCCCACCCCCAGGGTCAGGGTTAATAATAACCATTGTCCGACGGGCAGATTGGGGTGCATATTTAACACGGCAAACATCAATGTGCCGTTGTCTATCGATGAGGATGACAAGCCAATTAAGATATTTGCTAAGGTGGGATTGATGACGGTAAACAAATAATGCGCCATGGCATCTAAATAACCTAAAAAGCTCAGTGCGCCGAC
>PMJA01000034.1 GCA_003158415.1 Methylobacter sp. | reverse complement strand
GGTTAAGGCTTCCCAAAAAATGGCAGGTTAAACATGGTTAAAATTGGGAAGCTTGAAAATGGCATAAGGCCACACCATCTATGGCTTTTCAATAAATCCTATGGGACATTGGTGTCGTTTCTTTAAACGCACCCAAAGTTGTCATATTATTCTGTGCTATGTTCCCGCCAGCGCAATGCTTCCCAATCACGAAGCAGGCGGGTTACCCGCTCTTTATAATGAGGATCTTCCAGTGCATCGTGATAGGATTTCCATAAGTTTGACTCACTGAAGAAGACCTGTTCGGAACGAAAATCAAACAAGGTTCGAACGCCATTGTGCATTACATGAGCAATTAATGTAGGGTTGGATAAACTNNTATCGGCTCGTCAACAACGATAGTCGGATCATTGATAATTAACGGTATTTTTGTTTGAGTATCATTAATGGCGTGTCCATGACCCAAAAACCCTCTATCAAACAAACCTTCACCATGATCGCCTAAAATAACCAGGGTTACTTTATCCAGCAGGCTCCGCTGCTTTAGTGACTCAATAATTTGGCCTACGGCCCAATCGGCATTGGCCATAGCATTCCAATAGGTTGCCGCAAGCCAGGCTTTATTGCGCTGGTTAATTTCCGAGCGTGGAATTAACTCGGTAATCATCCGTTTAGGCATGTCCGGATACGAATAGGGAAAATGACAGGCCTGTAGGTTGATGTAGAAAAACTGCGGCTTACTGAAGTCGACCTGAGCGACCCGTGTTTGAAATTGCTTAACGACACGCGCTTCACTCAGGCGCAAACTGCCGGGTTCCTTGCTGGGAAAAACCCGGTCATCAATGGCCGTTCTGGCATCAAAATAAGAAATGTCCTTGTTTGTCATGCCCGTATCTGTCGCTACCTCGCCGAATGACTCATCCTGGCCGGATAGGATAGATAACTGGTAACCGGCAGCCTGTAGGAACTTAATGAATGGAATTCTATCTTTACTTGCTACCAATTCCCTGTTAAAGATGGCCTTAATGGAGGGGACTGTATAGCCTGCATGACTATAAGCCTGTTTTATAGAGCTGCCGGTTCTGGCGATTTCTCTCATGACGGGCGCCACATACTCGCCGTTTAGTTGCTGGTCGAGTAACTCGAAACGTGCGCTTTCCAAGACAATAAGCACGATATGTTTACCGCGTTGAGGGCTTATTTCCGCGAGCGTGTCTTTATCAACAGGTGGGGGGACGGCATCACCCAAAAAGCCGTCCTCATCGATACCGTTACCGGGAATATCAATAGCGCCAGGATAAATAGAGCTATTGAAAATGGCCTTATCCTGAGGATATGAAAAACTGCCAAAGCCGTCGAAATCAAAATCAGATAGCCGATCCAGGCCGCTGCTGATAAGGCGGTAGCTGGTTTTCTTTTCTAAGCCATACCTTAAATAAGCATTATGAGACGCGTAGAAGGTAATGACGGGCGTTAATATAATGGCTAATACCAGTAGTTCCATATACCTTTTATGTTCTACCGTGCTCGTACTGAGCCGCTGGACAAACGACCTGTTTTTTAGGAAATTTATAAAAAAAATCAAGCAGACGGTAAGAATGCTTAGCGCACCAATAAACAAAGCGATTTCATTACTGACATAAAGCAAGGCTTCTTTTAAACTGCCGCCGCTTAAATTTCTGATGAGTTGAAGATTTACCGTGTCATTAAAATAGGACAAAACTTTAAACTTAAGCGACAGCCAAATACCGGATAAAAACACCACGATAACGGTAAAGCTATAATAAATAATCAGGCCGTATTTATTGAGTTTGTCAGCGACAACAAACCAGAGGCCGGCTAAAAGCCCGACTAATGACAAGTCAAACCATAATGAAAATAAGATGAATAGTAAGCGCTCAGGAATGGTTTGGTATGCAAACGGCTGCAAGAAGCCGCTTGTAAATAAATTGTATTTATAATGCAGCAGTATTGCCTCGAAAAGCTGAATAACAATAACAGCAATTAAAACAACGGCTAATCGACTGTATCGCGCAACTAGATTTTCTAACTCACGAAAAAACATTTATCAATCCTAATTTTTTATGGGTTAGTTAGTAGTGGCGAGTAACAGCGCTTAAAAACGCCTGATCAATAGACATGGGTTATGATGTTGAGCGGAAAGCAGTGCGTAATTGTTTATCCAACCGGCTAAAATAATAAGCGCAAAGGCTAGAAAACAGCAAGCTGGCTAAAGCTGCAAGGTTATCTATCCACCAGCAATGATAAATTTCTGCGATATGATGAAAAGGCGTCCGCAGGAAACCATTCACCATAAATAAATAGAATGATATATTGCCAAAAAACATTAAGAACTGAGCCGTGTAGGCATGGTGTAACAGAAACTTGAATAGCGTGGTTGATGCAGCTAAAGCGATAATTGTTAATACTACATTGCTGAATATCCAGGCGTACATATTAAAATTTCCCAGAATAAACAGAAGTAGGGAAATCCATACAGACAAAACAGGTATTTTTATTTTGTCCTGCGAGGCAAAAAATAATCCCAGGCACACCAAGGGCAAATACCCAAAAACCGTATAATTAATATTGAGATGTCGGGTAATCAAATAAGCGTTTATCTGGGATTCGAGCAGAATAGCCGTAAGTGAAACCAGGATAAGGAATTTGTACCCTTGTTTTTGATAACGGCTTAAAAGCCAGGGGTATAACGCATACAGTTGGAAAATAAACGGCATAAACCACCACGGACCCACAGGCATAAGCGCTTGCCCCGGTGTGAAGTTAGAGACCAGCAAAACTTTCCAAAGCAGGCTATCCCAGTAAAGCACTTTTTCATCCGGTATAAATTCGGCTTTTACTAATCCCAGCAGAATATAAACCACTACGCACAACAGAAAAGAGAAATAAATCTTATTAATTCTGTTTGCCAGGAATTGACTGATAATGAGCGGTTTTTGATAGTATTTTCTGGTTAAACCATAGCTGCTAAAAAATATAAATACTTGAACGCCGTAGTGTCCAAAGTAGCTGAATAGCGCTCGAAGCACATTTTCAGGGCTCGCCTGTAAAGTTCGGTAAAAGTTCCAGAAAATTTCGTTAGAAAAGCTAAATTCATTTTCTCCGATAACTGGCGTCAGATTATGGAAAAAATTATGCAGCACGATTAACAGTATGCCCACTCCCTTCAGTATTGCTGTCTGTTCTTTGGAGAAATGGTTTATTTCGATGGTCATGTTAACGCTGTGATTAAAATTTAAAAAGCGAGTCGGTTATAAGATAATTTACCTATCAAGCTGTCCGTATATAAGATATCTCATTTGGGC
>PMJA01000271.1:291-3930 GCA_003158415.1 Methylobacter sp. | reverse complement strand
GTTCATGGCGCTGATGACGAAGGCAAAGGGCCAGTCGCGCATCACCGAAACGATCTTCGAAAACCGCTTCATGCACGTACAAGAACTGCAACGCATGGGCGCCGACATCCGGCTGGAATCCAACACTGCCATTTGTACCGGCATTAAAAAACTGACCGGAGCGCCGGTGATGGCCACCGATTTAAGAGCATCCGCCAGTCTGGTGGTTGCAGCGCTGGTGGCCGAAGGCGACACCCTGGTGGATCGCATCTACCATATCGATCGCGGTTATGACCACATCGAAGAAAAACTCTCGCAGTTAGGCGCGACCATCCGTCGTGTCCCGAAATAAGGGCTGACTATGCTAACCATCGCCGTATCCAAAGGCCGGATTTATGAAGAAGCCCTGCCCTTGCTGGCCGAAGCGGGCATCGTTCCTATTGACGACCCCAAAACCTGTCGCAAACTAATTTTACAAACCACCCGTGACGACGTGCAGTTAGTCATCATACGCGCCACCGACGTACCTACCTTTGTAGAATACGGCGCGGCAGATTTGGGCATAGCGGGCAAAGATGTATTACTGGAACATGGCGCAGAAGGCCTGTATGAGCCATTGGATTTAGGCATCGCCTGCTGCCGTTTGATGACCGCCACCCGCAAAAACGCGCCGCCGATTACCGGACGGGTGCGCGTCGCCACCAAGTTTGTCAAAATCGCCGAACGCTATTTTGCCAGCCTAGGCATACAAGCCGAAATCATCAAACTGTACGGCTCTATGGAACTGGCGCCCTTAGTCGGCTTGGCCGATTGTATCGTCGATTTGGTCGATACCGGCAACACGCTAAAAGCCAACGACATGGAGCCCCGCGATTTAATTATGAACATCAGCTCGCGCCTAGTCGTCAACAAAGCCGCCATGAAAATGAAAAACGCCGCGATAGCCGAGTTGTTGGCGCAGTTTGAGCGGACGTTGGCAAAACGCGTTTAAAGCAGTTCATCGTTCGCATATAACTTGGACAGCCAATGCTCAACTCACTAGAAATCAAAAACTTCAGAATGCTGGAAGACTTTAAAGTCGCCAAGCTGGGGCGTGTCAATTTGATTGTGGGTAAGAATAATTCTGGTAAAAGTACGGTGTTGGAGGCTTTGAGGATTTATGCGGGAAATGGTCATCATAGCTTAATGGAAAAAATTGCCATAAGTCATGACGAAAAGTTTTGGTTAGATGACGAACCTGATTCATCTCTTCCTTTTGAGGATTTATTTGCAGGCAGGCAATTTCCCACAGATGACTATACACAAATTATAATTGGTGAATCTGAAACCAGCAAAGAATCACTAACCATTAAGCATGTGCTTCTTATGGGAATTGTGACAGATTCCGCAAAGGAAACCCCCTTTAATATTATTCTTAAATCAGAAATTAAGACTCTTGACTCTCCCGCCACAGAAGCACTTTTGGTATCCAAGAATGAACGACGATTTGTATTCAAACTTGGGAGAACTGACTATTTGATACCCCAAAACTTTACGACTGTTCCGTGTGGTTTTATTCCAACACAATTCATCTCAATGGATGAATTAGCATTGGAATGGGATAAAATCGTGCTTACTCAATATGACGAGGTAGTTCGTCAAGCTTTAAAAATCATCGCACCATCATTTGAAAATCTGGTATTCGTACAAGGCAACAAAAAGCGGTTTGCAAAAGTAAAGCTGTCTGATTCAATTCGCCCCGTCCCCCTTAAAAGCCTGGGCGACGGTATGATCAGGGTTTTACAATTGGCTTTGAAATTAGTTTCAGCCAAAGGCGGCTTTTTACTCATCGACGAATTTGAAAACGGATTACATTACAGCACCCAGGAAAAAATATGGGCATTGCTGTTTGAAATGGCGGAAAAACTGGATATTCAGGTCTTTGCGACGACACACAGTTGGGATTGCATCGAAAGCTTTAACAAAGTCGCCCTCGAACATAAAGACGTGGGCGGTGTGTTATTTCGCATGGGAAAAAGTGTCAGAACCAGTGATAAAGGAAAAATCATTGCCACCGTATTCAGTGAAGATGAATTAGCGACCATGACGCAAATTGATATGGAAATACGCTAATGGCTAGCCGCTTTACCCCCATTAATGCTAGCTATGTGTTATTGGTAGAAGGCGATGATGACAAATATTTTTTTAATAAAATTTGCGCTACATTTAATCCAAGCCCCACCATTAAAGTTGCTGTGCCGAAAGATTTTAATGGTCAAAACTCTAAAGGTGGCGTGTTTGAAAGTCTACCACCGCTATTAAAACAACTTGCCGATGGCTCGCTCAGTAAATTAGCGGTGATTGTCGATGCCGATTATGAAGAGCAACATGGTTTGGGTTATCAAAGAACTATTCAAAAAATCACAACACTTCTCACGCAACAAGATTTTGTCTTAATTCAAAACACAGAAAATCATGAGCCAGGTTTAGTTTTTGAAAATGGGTCTGAACTTGCAAACTTTGGCTTATGGGTAATGCCTAATAATCAAGATAGCGGTATGTTAGAAGATTTTGTGAAAGCTTGTATAAAAACTGATGAACTATCGTTATTTGAACACGCTACTCAAGTTGTACACGCTATTTCTGAACCTAAATTTAAACCACATCATTATGCCAAAGCCGAAGTAGCCACTTGGTTAGCATGGCAAAAACAACCAGGACATGGGCTTTATTGTGCTGTCAAAGACAATTTACTCAATACCGATTACACTTTGTTTCAAGAACTGGAACAATGGCTGAAAAAGATTTTTCCGAATTCCTCAAACTAAACGCCACTATGTCCGACTTAAATCTAAAAAAACTCGACGCCAGCTCTCCTGACTTTAATCAGCAATTAAAAGCGCTGCTGGCTTGGGATGAAACTGACGACATAGACATTCAGCAACGGGTGTTGGCGATTATCGCCGATGTACGCAAAAACGGCGATCAAGCTGTGGTTAGCTACACCAACCGCTTTGACCACCGTAACCTTGCCTCTGCCTGCGAACTGGAATTATCCAAAGACGCGCTTAAATCGGCCTGGGAAAACCTGCCGGTCGCTCAGGGGCAAGCGCTGCAGGCGGCGGCTGATCGTATCCGCGCTTACGCCGAACATCAAAAAATGCAGTCCTGGCAATACACCGAGGCGGATGGCACGGTATTGGGGCAAAAAATCACGCCGTTGGATCGCGTCGGTCTTTATGTGCCGGGTGGTAAAGCGGCTTACCCGTCTTCGGTGTTGATGAACGCCATTCCGGCCAAAGTAGCCGGTGTAGGCGAGTTAATTATGGTGGTGCCTGCGCCTCAGGGTGAAACCAATGAGCTTGTGCTGGCAGCGGCGTTCCTGGCCGGTGTCGATCGTATCTTTACAATCGGCGGCGCACAAGCTGTTGCAGCGCTGGCTTACGGCACCGAAACCATCCCTGCGGTCGCAAAAATTGTCGGCCCCGGCAATATCTATGTCGCCACCGCCAAAAAACTGGTGTTCGGCCAGGTGGGCATCGACATGATAGCCGGGCCTTCGGAAATCTTGATTATCTGCGACGGCAAAACCAATCCCGACTGGATAGCGATGGACATGTTCTCGCAAGCGGAACATGATGAAAATGCCCAAGCCATTTTAATCAGTGATGACGGCGATTA
>PMJA01000271.1:0-284 GCA_003158415.1 Methylobacter sp. | reverse complement strand
GAAGAACCCGAAGCATTAAGCAAAAACATCCGCCATGCGGGCGCCATTTTTATGGGCCGCTATACCGCCGAAGCCTTGGGCGATTACTGTGCAGGGCCTAATCATGTGTTGCCTACTTCCGGCACGGCACGTTTTTCATCACCGTTGGGCGTCTATGATTTTCAAAAACGTACCAGCCTGATCAATTGCTCGCAAACCTGCGCAGATACGCTAGGTAAAACCGCATCGATATTGGCGCGCGGCGAAAGCCTGACCGCTCATGCGCGTTCTGCGGAATATAGAAT
>PMJA01000161.1 GCA_003158415.1 Methylobacter sp. | reverse complement strand
GCCGGATGATGCGAGTCTTCCAGCGGCAAGCCGGGCAAACTGCCTTCAACCAGTGTCGAGCGGCGGGCATGACAAGCCCAGCACACATCCATCAGCTTATCATCGGCAGGCTGTACACGATGCGCAGTCATGTTACCCTCGGTAGGCTTCCATGCGGCTTGCCAATCGCTATGCAGATTAACTGCCAAACCTTTGTCATCACCCGTAAAGGGCGGCTGTGCCTGTTTTGCCCACTCGACATGCTGTGACGCCGGGCCGTGACAGGATTCGCAAGCGACATTAATCTCGTTGAACGTCGTGTGATAGCTGTCGGTTGCGGCATCGTAGCCTTTTTTCAGATTGGTCGAATGGCATTCGGCGCATTCCATGTTCCAATTCTGGTAACGTTTGGTCCAGTGCAACTGATCGGTGTGATCCATCTTTTCCTTCGGGTAAAGATGAAACCAGCGTTGCCCGCCTTCGGCTTTCGGACGACTGTCCCAGGCAATGCTGAGCGCTTGATAACGGCCTCCGGGAAACGCAATCAGGTATTGTTGCAGCGGCTTGACGCCGAAGGTATAAGTGATCGGATAATCAGTCAATTTGCCGTCAGGCCCGTCGGTGCGCACCATAAACTGATCGTCGCGCTTGAAGAAAGTCGATTCGACAGTGTCGTGCTTGAATTTTACATTGTCAAAATCGCCGAGCACCGTTTGTGCATTGGCTTCCTGCATGGCCAGCTCATGATCCGAGCCTTGCCAAGCCTTAAATTCGGCTTGATGACATTCTTTGCATGCGCTTGCGCCGACGAATTCCTTGGTCGCAACCGGCAGTACCGGTTCTGGTGCTGGTTTCGCTAACGATGGAGATGGCGAAATCACAGCGATGGGAGGAGGTGGAGCTGAGCGAGTAAAGTAAATGACGCATACAATCACCCCCACCAACATAAAAAGCGACAGCAACAGAATAAGGCGTTGTTTACCCCTGCCGGTTACAACGGGTGTTGAGGTAATTTCAGGCCTATTTGGGGTCGCTGGTTTAGCGGGTTCTGGCGGCTTGCGGCGGGTCATTCTTAGTCCTTGGTTGATGTCCGGGGGTGCTATTGTTGGGGTTGAAAGCGAATGTTCGCTAAGGGTTGGATTACCGTTTCATTAGCAACTCAACAGTCATACTTTTTAAAATATTTGTTGGGTCAATGATAAGACTGTTAACCCAACTTATACGCATTAAGGTTTGTCAGGCCCACTCAATTCGGGAATAACAGCGCCAATTGGAAACGAACCTGCCAGTCCGGCCCCTGCACGGGGCTGACCACATTGTAGTAGCTGGTAAGATTGATGTTAAGGGGCGGCCCGCCGGTTTTGAAGATTTTGCCGAAGCCGCCGCCCACCGGTAATACCCAGCGGTTATTGCTTTGGTTGCCAAAGGCTTCCCAGTTGGCGGTGATGACGGGTGCGGTAGTCAGATACCAGCCTTCAGGCAGGTTATAGTTGATAAAGGGCTGTATCAACATCGCATTAACCCGCTGGTTAGGCGTACTATTACCAATTGACCACTGTTGATTGGCCAGAGTGCCTATCACCCAATGTTTCGTCATGGCGACCACCACGGCGGTGGGGCCAGCGCTGAAGGTATTCGTACCCAACAGGTTATTTGTATTCGTCGGGAAGCCGAAGATGGGGCCAACGCCCCAAGTGAACCCTTTGGTCTTGGCCGGTGAGAGGAATAAGGACGTGTTGAGATTGCCTAAGCCGAACTGACTGCTGTTCGAAACCGGGGCGGGTTGGTTGACCACCGGCAGGATGGTGCGTGTGATCAGGTTAAAATCTTCATTTAGATGGATGGGGATCACCGGCTGAATGTTGATAACCGTCTGCGTTTGATTGTAGGGGCCGACATTGAAGTTGAAATTGTTTTGAATCGGCACGCTGATCAGGTCGGCGACCGGGTTCTGGGTCTTCTTGGCCAGCTCCTCAGTTGACGAAGCGCTTTCCTGGCCGACCTGAGTCTCGGAGGGCTTGTCCTCCTCTCCTGTACATACGGTAGAAGCCGTCAATACCGACAAGGACAGCAAAGAAGACAGCGTTCGGGTTTTTGATATGAGCATAAATTATTTCCTCTCGCTTGAGCAATTATTAAGCGTCTTTATAACGCAGGCTTATACTAACCAGTGCCCAGCCGCCAAAAAGCATATTAATGCCAAAAAACAGGCCTAATAACCACTCGGCTGTTCCAGGCCACCCCATCCAAACGATCACGGCTAAAATCAGAGCCGTTGTCCCGCTGAAAAGGACATAGCCCCAGTGAGCGAGTGGGCGCATCATCAATGCGAAGTATATTTTGGCGGCGCCTTCCAATGCAAAAAAAAGTGCCATCAGCATCGTGATGGTCATAATTCCCTCAAGCGGCTGGGCAAGAAACAAATAACCGAGGACAGACTGCAAAATACCCATAAACAGCCACAAGCCAAAGCCGGGCATACGGAAAAAAAGCAGAGCCCGGGTAATTAGAAATATCCCTCCAACCAGAAGAATACAGCCTAAAGAGACGACTATGGCCACAGTAAAAAAGTGCGGAACTAATATCGCAATAAACCCTAAGATGATAAGAAGAATACCCTCGGCTAAAAACAACTTCCAATGCGTTTTGAAGTAATGCTGCATTTTCTGCTGTATCTGGTTTATTTCAATGGTGTTGCTTTCTATTTTGATCATAGTTTTTCCTTATAAAGTTGTTTAGTAATCTATCTATGCAGTGTTAGCTTCAGGCCTATCTAGTTCCCATGCCGGAACGTAGGAACGATATATTGAATGCAGAAATCAATTCGACTGTTCCGGCGATGAGCCGTTGAGCCACAATAAAAACAGGTCGTAGCCAAGAGCCAGAATGACGGCGCCAATGAAAAGACCGATCACCCCAGAACTCAACAGGCCTCCAATCGCGCCGATGAAAATAACCGCCATAGGTGTCTTAACGCCACGGCCCAGCAGGATTGGTTTAAGAATACTGTCCAATAAACCGACCGGAATACTCCAGATCAGGAAGGCCACGGCGGTGAATGTGTCAGCTGTGTAAAACAGGTAAATTATTATGGGGATAACGACAGGAAAGAGGCCTATTTGGGCTATGGACAAAATCAGGCAAAGCAGCGCCCAAAGACCGGCTGCCGGTACTCCGGCTACCATAAAACCGAGACCCGCAAGGATGCTTTGAATAAGCGCTACCCCTAAAATCCCATTGGCAACACTGCGCACGGTTGCTTCAGCCAGATCGGCGTAATCATCTCCTTTCTCATCCGCAAGCCGATGGGTAATTGCGCGTGCTATGCGATTGCCGCCGCTGGAATTAGCCAACAATATACCGGCAATAATAATGGCAATCACAAAATGCAAAATCGTCATGCCTCCGCCGGCAGCCGCTGACAATAACCAGCTGCCGATGACTTTGAGTGCCGGTGTGAGTTGTTGCAGAGCACTTTGAATATTTTCCGAGGCGAGCAGCCAAAACTTGGCTAGCGGTTGACCGATAACCATCAAATGACCCAAATTCTCGGGCGGTGGCGGAATGGACAAAGAACCATCTCTAGTTTTCTCTGCCAGCATTTCTAGTCCATCAATCAACGTTTCAGCCAGCAACACGGTTGGCACTATCAGGATAATCAGGAAAGCAATAGTAAAGGTCGTAGCCGCAAGTTTGTGGGATTCACCGAGAGCTATTCGCAGACGTTTGTATAGCGGATAAGCCGCAACGGCAATAATGATGCCCCAGATTATCGGGATGATAAAAGGCTCGACGATTTTGAAACACCAGACTGTAATGATGAGTAACAGGCCTATTCGAATAGTCGCCTCAAGCGATCTGTGCAGAAAAATTTTGTCACTTGTAGATAGATTGGAATCATTCATGTGTTCATCCTGCTAAAGTAACAAACCCTATAAGCCACCATACAATGCAGATTGCAGCATATCTGCGGTAAGTGCTCCGCTTTTTGCTCTGACATAATCAACAACTACCGGAACAAATTCATCGACCCTGTCAGGGGAAAGGTTTAACGTCTTAAAAGCTGAAGCCAGTCCGGCAAGATTTCCATAAGGGTTATTGGCTTCAGCTGAACCATCCATTGCCACCGGTTGTTTGGGTGCTGCACTTAACAAGCTATCCATC
Source organism: Methylobacter sp. (assembly GCA_003158415.1). Taxonomy (GTDB): domain Bacteria; phylum Pseudomonadota; class Gammaproteobacteria; order Methylococcales; family Methylomonadaceae; genus Methylobacter_C. The sequence continues at coordinate 2,593 of PMJA01000161.1, read as the reverse complement.
TCAGGTACCGCATTGCTTAACTCTGCAAATTGTCCGGCATCCAGCTTACCTTTGGCTAGCTGAAAAAGCGCACCGGCTCCTCCTTGCGCCTGTTCGTTGCTAATACTCAACTTTTTTACCAGGGTATCTGTCAAATTGCTTTGCACGGCAGTCGAATTTACGTCGGTCACACCATTTGCACCCGACTGAACAGTCTGGGTGGTTTGCCCCTTGCTAACAGAGTTAAGGGTGGAATCTTCTGCATTTACGACGCCTGACAAACCTGCCACGATAAACAGCAAGCGAGGGGCATTTATAAATATCTTTTTAGGGTTCATTTTTCCTCCGGATTTATTGAGGCGCAATTAATTTGGCTGTTTTAACAAAGCTCTCCGCCGGTCGGCAAGGGGAAACGCTCGAACGTACGGACGCTCCCAACCCGGACGGGTTTTGCAAACCCGTCCGTAATGTTTATGCAATACTCACACTACACAGTCAGGTTTAACTTGTTTTGAAACATAGGGGACGGAGTTACAAACTCCGTCCCACGTAGGCAGTAAAACCGCCCCCGACATAGCTAGAAAGGATTTAAGCTAAATGCTGTTGGGGCGTTAACCACTTCGCCGGGTTGACGATTGGCAATTTCAACGAATTCTTTCGCCCATTGGTCTATGACTTGTTTAGCAGGGCCATACCAGGTCAATCGGGTTAAATCCAGCGGATTAATATCTTGTACATTACGATCGGCAAAGGTCGCGACAATTTCATTAGTGTTTAAGTCGCGTATCCGTCCTTCAAAAGCCACCGCCCGTTGATTGATCAGGCCAGCCGCCGTGCCGCCTCCTGGTTCCAACCATCCTGCCGCATTCAGCATGGGCATTGAAGGGTCGATTTCAATTAATGCTAACTCCAGTTGCAAAACGCTTTGTGTTTGTTGAGCTGGATAATTAAGCATTATAAAATGCTGATTAGGATCATTATTAAAATCGGCGATCACTTGTTTTTGAAAATAGCCCGCCACTTCTTTGATGTCTTTTTTTACATTGGTCACATAATTGACTGAGCTTAATTTATGCAGCCAATCCATTTTTAACATGTATTGGGTGTTGACGGGGGCGATCACAAGATACTGATACGCTTTAAAGTCAACGTCCGGTTTAATCCAGGCTCTTTGGAAAGGTAAATAAGCAACTTTCGCTTCCCTTTGCGCATCAGGCGTAAAAGCCGTATCAGGCGCGGGCGCTACGACGTCGGCTTTTACGTCATTACTGGCGCTGTTAATGGTGGAGCAAGCTACCAGGGTTGAAGCCAGCGCAATGCTAAACAACGCAGTATGTATTTTAGATCTTGAAAAGTACGTTGATTTTTTCATTAAATATCCTGTAGTAAAAAATAATATAAAACCCTGGAAGGCACGCGCAGCATGCCCTGTCCGGCTGTAGTTGTGTCTTTCGCGTCATTTCTTTGACATTGTAACAAAGACCTCCAGAAAAGCCGAAGGTTATTGGGTGAGCGCCTAAATCGGGTGCGCTGTTCCTTAAAGCCACATCTCTCAAATGTTTAGAGCAAGGTTGAACTCCCTCTCCCGTTCCGCACATGTATTCGTCACATACCGCATACATGGCGATGCAGGTTAGAAGTATAAAGAGAGGCGTGTGTTGACGATGTACTTGTACTGCGGATCGTCACGGATTAGCGCATAAGCGCCGCCGATGCCCCATTCAAATCGTTGGCTGATACGTTTAATCAGCATGGCGTCGATGGGAACGAACCACTTGCCCGTAGTTGCATTATAAGAAATTGAGTTCTCCGGATAGAGCGACAAGGCCCACGTTTTTGGCAATGTTTCGTCAAACAACTCCATAACCATCTTGATTCCACGGAGATGGTCGAGATGGACTGTTAGGGTGGGGGATATGTCCAGTCGTTGCACCTGAGAGACGCCGCTGCTTGCATCAAAGCCGCTATAATAGCGGAAGTAAGGGGCGACGGTCATGCCGCGCAGGGTCTCCGGTAGCCGGTATGTAAAACCGAGCCCCGGCGCCACTTGCCATTGGTCGGAACCGAATGGCGCCTGCCCGCCGGTTGGGAATACGAAGCGTAAAGAGGTGCGCAAGCGCAGATTTTTGGCGACTTCAGGACTGTCAATGATCTCCTCGATCAGCATGTCGGAGATGCCCGCCTTCCAGACGCTGTCGGTGTTAGCTGGCCCGGATTTGTCAGTGTCATAAAAGGGCACGTCCACGCGCTGGGTGAAAGTCCATCCTTGACCGAAGTTGAAGGGCACAAAAAGCCTTTCACGGAGCTGCACACGCCCGGTTGCGTTGGTGTTTTGCTGGAAATAAGCCCAATTATCCAGCCGCACGGTGCCCAGCTCCATATCGGCTGCAACGTCGCCTGCCCATGCCGGGATCACGATTGCGACGATCATCTGTAGCATGCGTATCCAGAGTGCCTTTGTGANNGCCAACTGGCTATGAGCTACCAGACCACAAAAGTCCACATGGACCAAGCTATCACAAATAGCACCATTACAATTAAAGCGATACCGTGCGGTTGCTTTGCATGGTGCATGATGATGTCGCGTTTCTTCTTTCGTTCGTGCGGGGTAGTT
>PMJA01000048.1:5283-5417 GCA_003158415.1 Methylobacter sp. | reverse complement strand
GTTCAAGATTATGTCGATTGCTCACGGTGAAGGAGGACATCACTAATGGAAGCTTATATTAGTTTATTTGTTAAGGCTGTCTTTATTGAAAATCTGGCGCTGTCCTTCTTTTTGGGCATGTGTACCTTCATAGC
>PMJA01000048.1:0-5278 GCA_003158415.1 Methylobacter sp. | reverse complement strand
AAAGAAGATGCGTTATCGTGGATAGGCATTAAAGGCGTCGATTTGAGCTTTTTGGCGCTGTTAAGCTGTATCGGCATGATTGCCGCATTGGTACAAATTCTTGAAATGATTCTGGATAAGTTTTTTCCTGCCTTGTATTTTGCCTTGGGCGTGTTCCTGCCTTTAATCACGGTAAACTGCGCAATTTTAGGCGGCAGTTTATTCATGATTGAACGCGACTACAATTTCGGCGAAAGTGTTACCTACGGTGTGGGCAGCGGTTTAGGCTGGGCATTGGCTATTACGGTAATGGCCGGTGTACGCGAAAAACTTAAATACAGTGATATTCCCGCCGGTTTACAAGGCCTGGGTATTACTTTTATTACTGCGGGTCTGATGTCGCTTGGCTTCATGGCTTTCTCTGGAATCCAACTTTAAGAAGGTAGCGTAATGCTGGAAATTCTATTAGGGATCATTATTTTCACGGCTTTTGTTATAGCACTGGTATTTGTAATTATCGGCGCTAAAAGCAAACTGGTCGCGGAAGGCGATGTTGAGATCCTGATCAATGATGAAAAGAAAATTCATGTGCCCGTAGGATCAAAGCTGTTAACGGCGTTGGCTGATAACGGTTTGTTTGTTTCATCAGCTTGCGGTGGCGGCGGTACTTGCGGTCAATGTAAGGTAAAAATACATAGCGGCGGCGGGGAAATTTTACCCACCGAGTTAAGCCATATCACCAAACGCGAAGCCGCTCACGGCGAGCGTCTTTCGTGCCAGGTGTCGGTAAAACATAACATGAGCATTGAAGTCGAAGACGATGTCTTCGGCGTTAAAAAATGGGAATGTACCGTTAAATCAAATAATAACGTTGCCACTTTCATTAAAGAACTGGTGCTGGAATTGCCTGCAGGCGAAGAAATCAAATACCGGGCCGGCGGTTACATTCAAATTGAATGTCCTCCGCACATCGCCAAGTACAGTGATTTCGACGTAGCAGAAAAATTCCGTGACGATTGGAATAAATTCAATTTGTGGCGTTATGTTTCTGACGTCAAAGAACCGGCCTTACGTGCCTATTCGATGGCCAGTTACCCTGAAGAAAAAGAAATTATGCTGAACGTCCGTATCGCGACACCGCCTCCCGGCGCTCCTGATACCGTACCGCCCGGCATCATGTCTTCTTATATCTTTAACTTGAAACCCGGCGACAAATGTATTATTTCCGGGCCTTATGGAGAATTCTACGCTAAAGAAACCGGCGCGGAAATGGTCTTTGTAGGCGGTGGTGCCGGTATGGCGCCTATGCGTTCGCATATCTTTGATCAATTACGCCGGTTGAAATCCAAGCGTAAAATGACTTTCTGGTACGGCGCACGTAGCAAACGCGAAATGTTCTATGTAGAAGATTTTGATATGCTGGCCAAAGAAAATGATAATTTCGAATGGCATGTTGCATTATCCGATCCATTGCCGGATGATAACTGGGACGGTTATACCGGATTCATTCATAATGTACTTTTTGAAGAATTCATTAAAAACCATCCGGCACCGGAAGATTGTGAATTCTACATGTGCGGCCCACCTATCATGAATACGTCGGTGATTAACATGTTGTTGGCGAATGGCGTAGAGCCTGAAAATATCATGTTGGATGACTTTGGCGGCTAGCTGACAGTCTGCTCCTCTCCCCTGATGAATACTTTCATTGGGGGGAGAGGACAAAGGGGAAAAGAAAACGAGGTTTAGCTTAGTCTATTCCTCGTTTTTTTAGTTAAGGTTTTGATGTAAGCTACATCATTACTGACTTTACGAGGTGATATCATGACTTATTTTTTAGTAACTTTTGTCGTTATGCTGATTGTTATTGCCATTATGGCAATAGGCGTTATTTTTGGCAGACGCGCCATTAAAGGCTCCTGTGGCGGCGGCATGAGCAAAGCGGAATGTGTTTGTGTAGAAAAATGCGACAAAAGAAAGAAAATGGAAGCAGAGGCAGAAGCCCATTTAACACAAGGCTGATTAATCTCAGCACCATACAATAATAATAAAATATTGGGGAATTCATCATGTTAGCAAAAATTACTGTAGCAGATTATATGACTAAACGTTTAGTCACCCTCACCAAAGACACTAATGTGATTGATGCCATCAAGAAATTGTTGGACAATAAAATCACTTGCGCCCCGGTTGTAGATAGCAAAGGTCTGTTGATCGGCATGTTTTCTGAAAAGGACGGCATGAGAGTTTTTTTAGAAGGCGTTTATAACCAAGGCATGAGCGGAAAAGTCGGCGAATACATGAGTACGGACACAATCAGCATTGAGTCCACATCCAGTATTGTCGATCTGGCAGAAAAATTTCAAAAATCTTCAGTCAGAAGTTTTCCGGTATTTGAAGATGGCGAATTTGTTGGCGTCATCAGCCGTGTCGATGTGTTAAGAGCTTTAGTGGCTATTTGAAGATGATAAATCGTAGTCATGACAGCCTAAGCTTTTATTGGCATGACTACGAAACCTTCGGCATCGATCCACAACGCGACCGGCCGGTACAATTTGCAGGCCTGCGTACCGATATTGATTTCAATATCATTGATGAACCGCTGGTTGTTTACTGCAAACCGGCGGCCGACTGCCTGCCCCATCCCGATGCCTGTTTAATTACCGGCATCACGCCGCAACTGGCAGAACAAAAAGGCGTTTGCGAAGCCGAATTCATCAGCCTTATACACCGGCAACTCGCCCAACCGAATACCTGCACCCTGGGCTACAACAACCTGCGTTTTGACGATGAAGTCACGCGTAACTGTTTATACCGTAATTTTTATGATCCCTACACACGCGAATGGCAAAACGGTAATTCCCGTTGGGACATCATCGATGTCGTAAGAGCCGCAAGAGCCCTGCGACCTGACGGCATATACTGGCCGGTCAATGACGAAGGCAAACCCAGTTTACGGCTGGATCAATTAACCGTCGCCAACGGTATCGCTCATGAAGCCGCGCACGATGCGCTGTCGGATGTATATGCCACAATAGGCATGGCCCGATTAGTCAGGCAGGCACAACCGAAACTGTTTGAGTTTTTAATGCAGCATCGCGGTAAAGCCAAAGTCTTGGAACTGCTGCAACTGGGCAGCTTTAAACCCGTTGTGCATATATCCGGTAAATACCCTGCGGCTAAAAACTGTCTGGCTATCGTCTTGCCTGTTTGTAAACACCCGACCAACAGCAACGGCATTATCGTTTATGACTTGTCTGTCGATCCTGAACTCCTGCTGTCCTTATCGGTCGCTGACATACAGCAACGGCTGTTTACCGCCACCAGCGACTTGCCGGAAGGCATAAGCAGAATACCGTTAAAAACTGTACATATTAATAAATGCCCGGTATTAGCGCCTATCTCCGTCATCAAAACTGATGATGCACAAAGGCTAGGCTTGGATTTGGCACTATGTCAGGACAACATCAACCGGATTAAAGTCGCCGTAGGTTTAGTCGAAAAATTGGCCGCCGTTTTCAGTGGTCAACGCTTTTCCGAACAGGATACCGATCCCGATCTGGCTATCTACAGCGGCGGATTTTTTTCCGATGCCGACAAGCAGAAAATGGCAAAAATCAGGGCCTCATCGCCGGAGCAGTTGGCAAGCTCCGCAGTCAGTTTTACCGATCCGCGTTTAGCTGAAATGCTGTTCAGATACCGGGCACGTAATTACCCGGAAACACTCAATGCTGATGAACGGTTGCGGTGGAAGGAGTTTTGTAAAAACCGCTTAACAGGCCAACTGGCAGGCGCAAGCATTACGCTCGACGCCTATTTTGCCCGATTGCAGGAACTGAAAAACAACGAAAACAGCAATGCGGATATTATCAACGCCTTAGACGCTTATGCGCAGGGATTGTGTTGATCGTCCCCTGCCCGCTGATTCATTGATACTTTAAGAGTCCGTCCCGCTTTACATCGTTCCCACGCTCCGGCGTGGNNGCCGGAGCGTGGGAACTATGCAATTAAAAATTCGCCCGCAGTCCCGCCGTAACGCCCCAGGTGGGGCCAGCGCCGCTGGGGGCGGCATTGGCGCCCACCGTGACGGCAATGCCGTCGGTGATGCGGTGATCCACATCCACCATGGCGCGCGCCCAGGTTTGGGTCACTTGTTGGCCCGATTGCGAGAAATTCCATAGGCCGATGACTTGGCCGGTGGTGCCGCTGGTATTGTCGTTAAAGCGATGGATGCCTTCCACCGCCAAACGCAAATCGGTCGAATTAAAAAACGTGGTTTTGGCGGCAGCGCCGATACGGAAATCATGCGTGCTATAGCTGGAAGCTGCAAATTGCGCAGGGAAACCGCCGCCGGTTTCGGTGTAAGCATCAAGATTTGTTTTTGACCAAGTGTAGGTCGTGTAAGGACTCAAACCGAAATCGAACAGTTTGGCAGCGTTTTTCCAATCCAGCCGCGCGCGCACGGCGTAGGAATAGGCGTTCGGATTGGCGCTGGAGTTGTCGATGTTAGCGCCGTTCATGTAGCTGCGGCGCATTGTGCTGTCAAATATGCCGTAATAACCGGTGACACTGGGTTGCAGGCCGTTAGCAAAAGCGTTGGCGGCCTCCATCAGAAAATATTGGCCGTTATAATTGACGTTGCCATTCAGCGATAAACCCTGTTGGCTCCAGGCCTGGCCGACGCCAAAACCTATCCGCGCGGTGCTGATGTCCTTGCAGATACCGGCCTCGGCCAATTGTGAGCGGGTGCCGGTTTGATTGTAAGTAATCAAGTGTAAGTTTTTTATAAGCCAGACCTTATGAACATTGAACAGAGTGTTTATAAAATGCCTGATAACTTTTACGTCACTACTTAGCTGGCCACATCACCGGTCGCCCAGCCGCAACCATTATTATTGGCGCTGCGGATCAGACCGTTATCCAATATCGAACGGTGATGCGCGCCGAACAGGGTCAGATTAGGTAAGTCCGCACCGGCCTGTATGCCGAGACTGCCCGCTTCGAGCAATGAGCTGTTAAAGGCGTTGATGTTAGTGAGCAAACCGCTACCCTGCGAACTGACCCGCGCCAGCCAGGCTTCACTATTGCCATTGGGATCTGTCCCATCCCCCGTCACTACCGTGCCGTTAGCACTGACTCCGTAGGCTGATACCAATTGCCAGCCTGCGGGCGCGGCGACGCCTGCGCCCGCCAGCCACTGGTTAATAGACTGCATGTGGGTGGCCTGCGTCCAGCGGAAGGCTTCCCAGTTGCCGCTGCTGTTTGTACTATCTCCCACCACCACGCTGCCGTCGGCAGA
>PMJA01000425.1 GCA_003158415.1 Methylobacter sp. | reverse complement strand
CCAGGTCTGCACCCCGACCACACCGGCGCAAATATTCCATTTATTACGCCGTCAAATGACGCGTCAGTATAGAAAACCGCTGATAGTGATGAGTCCTAAGAGCCTGTTGCGCCATAAACTTGCGGTATCCACACTGGAAGACTTGACTAACGGAAAATTCCAACCAGTTATCGGCGAGCAGGATGATATTAACCCCAAAAAAGTAACCCGTCTGGTGTTATGTGGGGGCAAGGTTTATTACGATTTACTGGAAGCGCGTCGCCAGGACAACCTTCAGCATGTNNCTGGTGTCAGGAAGAACCCAAAAATCAAGGCGCCTGGCATCAATCCAAACATCACTTTATCGACAATCTGAAAGCATCTATCAGCGTAACTTATGCCGGACGCGACGCTTCGGCAGCGCCTGCTGTCGGCAAATTTCACATTCATATAGAACAACAAAAAGCTGTCGTTCAATCGGCCTTATACGGCAAATCTTCAGGAAAATAACATGAGCATCGAAGTCCTAGTTCCCCATCTACCCGAATCCGTTTCTGACGCAACGCTGATTACCTGGCACAAACAAGCCGGTGAATTCGTCAACAAAAATGAAAACCTTGTCGATCTTGAAACGGATAAAGTGGTGCTTGAAGTCACCGCGCCGGAATCCGGCATCCTGATCCAAATACTCCAGGAAAACGGCGCCATTGTGACCGGCGGCGAGGTATTGGCCTTATTGGAAGCCGCAACGGCTCAAGAGCGCCCGGTCACCGAAAATGATGCATCAATTAAAACCCCTGAACTCAATGATGACGATATTCCGTTAAGCCCTTCTGTGCGTCGACTGATCCATGAAAATACCTTGGATCCTGCGGCAATCAAAGGTACAGGTAAAAGCGGCAGGCTCACTAAAACCGATGTCCTGGATCATCTCAATAAACAGACACCGGCAGCGGTAACAACACCCGCCGTTGCGCCCGCCCCGCGCACAGCAACAGGTATCGCCAAGCCGGAACCTGAACCGGAAAAACTCATCACACCAACCACGATTGCATCCAATCTGCGCCCCGAACAACGAGTACCTATGACCCGCTTAAGGGCAAAAGTGGCCGAACGTCTGTTGCAGGCTCAACAAAACGCCGCCATGCTGACCACCTTCAACGAAGTCAATATGCAAAACGTCATCGATCTTCGTAACCAATACAAAACCCGGTTCGAGCAAAAACACGATGTCAAATTGGGCTTTATGTCGTTTTTTGTCAAAGCCTCCATCGAAGCCTTAAAACGCTTCCCGGCCATCAACGCCTCTATTGATAATAACGACATAATCTACCACGGCTACTACGACCTGGGGATTGCCGTCAGCACGCCGCGCGGCCTGATTGTGCCGGTATTGCATGACGCCGACCAACTCGACTTTGCCGGTATAGAAAAAAGTATTGCCGACTTTGGCGGCAAAGCCAGAGCAGGTACATTAACCTACGACGACCTGAAAGGCGGCACCTTTACCATTACCAACGGCGGCGTGTTCGGCTCCATGCTGTCCACGCCTATACTCAATCCGCCTCAATGTGCTATTTTAGGCATGCACGCCATCAAGGAACGCGCCGTTGTGGANNACTATTAAAGAATGCCTGGAAGCTCCCGCCCACCTGCTGCTCAACATTTAATGCCATGCCCAAAAAGACCATACATTATGATGTCATCGTCATCGGCGCAGGACCCGCCGGTTTTACCAGCGCCATACGCTGTGCGCAGCTCGGCTTAAAAACCGTCATCATTGATGATTGGCGCAATAAAGCAGGCCAGAGCCGACTTGGCGGCTCTCATCTCAATACCGGCGGCATTGCCTCCATGACCTTGCTCGAGTCCGCCAAAATCTATCATCAGCTGAACTTAGACATAGCAAAACACGGCATACACGTCGAAGCTATTTCAATGGATTTACCGGTGATGATTCAGCGTAAAGACAAAATCATTGATGCCATCAGCCACAAAATGTCGGCCTTATTAAGGCATCATAAGATAAATCATATTCAGGCCAAGGCCCGGTTACTGAATGCGCGGCAAGTGCAAATCATCACCGCAGAACCCCACGCAGTGTCAATATTGGACGCCGCGCATATCATACTGGCCACCGGCTCAAGCCCCATTCAATTACCTTGCGCCCCGGTAGACAACGACACGATTATTGATTCCGGTGCCGCGTTGAACCTTAACTCGGTGCCCAAAAAATTGGCCATTATCGGCGCGGGCGTAGCAGGTCTTGAATTAGCAAGCATCTGGAACAGGCTGGGCGCTGAAACCATACTGCTGGAAGCGCAAGAAAACTTTTTATCCGTGCTTGACCAGCAAATTTCGGGTGAAGCTTACCGCATATACAGTCAACAGGGCCTGGATTTGCGTTTGGGCGCCCGCGTTATTTCCGCAAAGAAAGGCCATAAAAAAGTCATGTTGGAATATCAGGATCAGGACGGCACTCACACTTTGCGCGTAGACAAACTGATCGTTGCCTGCGGTCGAAAGCCTAATACCGGGGCGCTGGCTGCGCCCGAAGCCAATTTATTGCTTGATGAAAACGGCTATACCTATGTTGATAACAACTGCCGCACCAACCTGCCCGGCGTTTACGCCATCGGCGACTTGACCCTGCTGGGGCCTATGCTGGCGCATAAAGGCATAGAGGAAGGCGTATTCGTAGCCGAACTCATTGCCGGATTGCACAATCCCATCAACTACGACAACCTCCCCAGCGTTATTTATACCGAACCCGAAATTGCCTGGGTAGGCCAAACCGAACAGGCCCTACGCACTGCGGGCGTCGCCATCAAAATCGGCACTTTTCCGTTAACGGCAACCGTTCGCGCACTGGCAACGGGCAAAACCGAAGGTATGGTTAAAATCATCGCGTCTGCTGCGAACGACAAAATACTCGGCGTTCATATCATCGGCGCCCAAGCCTCAGAACTGATAGCCGAAGCCGTGCTGGCCATGGAATTTTCCGCCAGCAGCGAAGACCTGTCCCGAACTATCCATGCCCGCCCTACCCTATCGGAAGCCGTCCATGATGCGGCGCTTATGCTTAAAGAAAGAGCTTTGCCTTTGTCGGCGGGTAAATAAAATTTTGTAGGTCGGGTTAGCGTAGCGTAACCCGACATTTGCCACGTTGATGTGTCGGGTTACGCTACGCTAACC
>PMJA01000125.1:3710-3973 GCA_003158415.1 Methylobacter sp. | reverse complement strand
AGTCTCTTGCCATTTTTCTGGCGACTCATCCGGAAAAATTAATGATCATTAAAAACAAGTTAGCTCATAATCTGGCAACAACGACCTTGTTTAATACCAAGCTGTTTGCCCGTCATATAGAGTCTGCTTATTTAGCCATGTATGATAGATACCAAGAGGACTTATGTCCCGATCATATTTATGTGGAACATAAAACCTAAAATTCGCAGCCCTAACCAACTTAAAAAGTGGATCAAGACCAAAGCATTGCACTTTCGTCCTGA
>PMJA01000125.1:3055-3639 GCA_003158415.1 Methylobacter sp. | reverse complement strand
GGCGCATTCGCAGCGGCAGGCGTGTAGGCATCGGCTTCAACCAGAATCTTTTCATTGGGTAAATAAGCCAACACAAAGGCGTCGTTGTGACCGTTACCGGCAATAGAATGAATTTCGATAGGACGCTTGCCGTCCGTGAGTACATACTTACCGTTAAAACTCACAAATTGGGGGGCTTTTTTTGACGCTTCCAGATGGTCGGGCTTGATGCTGTGCGGCNNGATCAAAATGGGCATGGGTGTTGACCAAAAACTTGATCGGCTTGTTAGGAATAAGCTCCTTAGCCTTAGCAATAACCGCCAGCGAGCGTTCTTCATTCAGCGGCGCTTCAATCACGACTATATGATCGGCTTGATCGATGGCAAGACTATGATGGGTGCCGCCGGTCAGATAATAAACGCCGTCGGCCAGTTTTTCGGAAGTTACCGCCACCGCAGGCGCTTTGGTGAGATCCGAAGGCGGCTTAATGTCCACAGGCGGATTCGCCTTGGCTGTCGCCACGTTAATATCCAGCACCGGATGACCGCCCTGCGTGCGGACGATTTGAGAAGGGAACTGTATGCCGCCAAAATCCTTGTAATCGG
>PMJA01000125.1:0-3043 GCA_003158415.1 Methylobacter sp. | reverse complement strand
GTCGCGTTATTGGTCAGCGCCGCTTTTAAAAAGCCTTGAGGCGTAGACCATATTTCCGCTACGCGCTCTTCAACTGCCGCTGGTTGCTCGTTGGCCGCATTGCCCACTGTAGACTCGTTCCAGGCGATGCCGCCGCTAACAAACTGGTCGGAACGCTGCTCAACCGGTGCGGGGCGAAAACGCCCCGGCTCCACCACCTGATAACGGACGGACTGCACCCGCGCGCTGGCGGTTTCGTAGTTGATATCGGCGGTAAGATTTTTCACCTCAAACGGCGGCCAGGCTGAATCGGGATTCGGCGCTTGACCGAACTGATACCAGCGGCCCGTGCCTGAAAACTCGACGCATTTGATCTTGGCGACGCCTGCCGCGTCTGCGGCTTCCTGTACGGTTTGCGCCTGCAAAGCACCCGACCCTGCCGCCGCCAATGCAAAAGACAGTCCGACAACGGCTGTGTGTATCGATTTACGCATGAAACCTCCTTGGGTTTGCTGGGTAATAAAAAAGTGAGTGAACCACTTAATTACACAGCAAAAGGCACGCCAAACTGGAGTTTCTTAACGTAAATGTCGCTAAGTTCCTGATGCGGCGGGTAATAACCGGGCTATCGGCGCAACGGGCAAACCGCAACAAAATCCCCAGGTGTTGCTTAGCCAGCAGCTTATGCCTTAACAGTGTTTTCCAAGAAACAATTTTTTTAAAAAACAGTAGTGCGTAGGGCGTGCCGCGAGCCTTCGTTGCCTTAATTCCACCTAAGGCGCGCGCGGCACGCCCTACTCGGCTTTTATCTGCGTATGAAAATAAACAACACTGAAGTGTGACGCGGCTTGTAAACCTGTCACTCACGTTTTGTTTGTATTGATGCCTTCAAACGTTACGGTCGGGGTTGCAAACTAAAATAATTCGGATATTGGCTAAGCAAACTGTTTTCAAAATTATTGATAGCTTTAAAATTAGCAAATTGCGGAGCAATTCGGCGGCCTATGTCCCAGGCGCGCCAAGCTTGAGGTATATCCCATTGCAGCAACAGCAAATCGCCCAAATCCTTGTAAGTGCCAGCTAGCAGAAAATTGCCTTGCAAGACTTCTTTGAACAGATTTTTAGCAAGTTCCCGCTCACCTAACTGCAGGCGATCATTCGCTTCGAATAATTTTAGAACATAGGATTTTTCCGAAGCATGTGAGCGCAGTTCGACGAGCATTTTCGCTGCATTCGCCAATTCTTCTTTGTTTTTCGCCGCCATGGCCTGCTTAAATTGTTGCACTGCCGAATCAGCGCCTAATTGCGCAGCTTGTTCGGCTGTTAATTTCTGCATAGACTGACCAGTCATTAACGTCCTTTCGATCAGGCCAAGCAAAGCATCCAAAAACTTACCCGTCTGAAACGCTTTGGCTATGCTTTCTTGATTACGGACTTTAGCTAGTTCAATGGCATCCGGCGTCGCATTTTCCGCCTGAGTCAGCAGATCGTCAATGGAGTCAAAACCTGTCGCTTGGTGTTTTTGATAGGCATCAAGATCATAACTTTTTGCATCGATGGTTTCAATTGCCTTGATAGTCAAGGTATGCGTACTTTTACCCCAGAATTCGTTAAAGGTGAAGATGAGAATCGCTGGCATGTGCTGGCCATTGGCTAATTTGTCGAGGATGTGCGGATGACCGCCTTGGTTGTAACGCAAGTATTGGGTAAAACGCATCAGTTCTTGATGACTAATTTCCTCGCCTTTTTTACTCACCTTTAATAATGGCCGGTCACCATTTGCAAATACTGTGTATTCATCCTCATCCAATTCATCGATTTTTGACGGACTGTTGGCGCTAACCGAAAGTATGTGTTCGTTGTCGAGCAATGTATTGTTCTGAGCGTGGATTTTGGTGGCCGCCAACATCCTGTTAAGTCGCTGACGATTTTCAAACTCACGTGCCCGGGTGCCGACAGTATCGAACAGCGAATAATCGATATAGGTTTTATCTTTGTTATTGATAAGCAATCGCCGCTTCGTCTTAAAATCCAGTATCGTAGTAAGATGCTCCGACTTGACGGCAATGTATTCGTCAGCCAACACCACTTCCTGATCCGTGCTGATTTCGGGTGGAATATTCTTTGCTGACGGATTCGGCGTATTATGCGTTTCTATATTGATTTGCAACTTAACTGAAGCAAGGACGGATTGGTGGGTAAACAGTGCGGCTACAAACAGCAGACAATTAACAGACTTAGAGAGCGCAGACAGATTTATCATTGTAAAAAATTAATTAGTTAAAATTTATGAAGTCGATTTTATTTTTTGCCAATCGTTTGTGATTTTTTGTTATAAGGNNAAAAAGCAATTTTTAGAGGTCCCCATAAATTGTTTGTTAACGTTAAAGCCATCGCTCATCAGTCAACCCTTATAATAGACATTCTCTGCTAATACGTTGTTAATCAGCTCTCCTACTACGAAGCGTGATGGGGAATTGAGTTTTAAGACGCCCTCAAAATAACGCCATTTACAAAAAAATAACTTTATGGTTTTGATGTATTTTTTCAAAAAACGAATTATTGGATTAATCAAAAAAACAAATGCAGAAAACACGGAAATATACAGACCAGTTGTACCTGTTTTCTTTGCATGTTCAGGTAATGAGTCAACAATATAAGCACTTAATACGTGTATATAATGAACACTTAATACCGCTAATTTAATTGTTAAATACGTCATAAATAATGAATAAAGCAAAATAGCAATATTTCTTATAAAAACCATTAGCCCACCTTTTATATTAAAAATAATGACAAAAAACTTAAAATTTACTCAATTTACAGATTGCAATGCCATATTATGCCTTTTGTAAAGACCTGAAGAGCATGTTGCTATTGAGTAAAATCACTTAATCTAGTTTCATCAGTTTTGGATAAATTCACAGACGTTACCGATCATCTAATTAATTAAATATGCTAAGAATCATTAGTGCGTAACTCGCCGTATGAATGGATGCTCATTTGGCGGAATACGCTACGCTATTCCGCCCTACCGTTGCGTAGGTCGGGTTAGCGATAGCGT
>PMJA01000135.1 GCA_003158415.1 Methylobacter sp. | reverse complement strand
GTTTGGAGTTTGTGTTTATATTCATATGTTTTTTCTATAGGCTAATCTGACGATAAAATTGTTTAAGCGCCGACAAGGGCTTTTTAGTAAAAAGTGCTCAAATATCAACACGCTTTTAGAGGGGTTTTAAGATTTGTAGCGCTAAGTCGCCAGCTATCGGAATAGCGATACTACAAACACGTCGGCGGCTTGGGCAATCCCGCCAGTTTGCAGGCGTATTTCAACGGACCGTCGGGAAACAAGCGATGCAAATAGCGGCTGTTGCCTTTTTCCTCGCCGAATTCCCTGGCTACCGCTTTAGTAAAAACCCGTGCATTAGGCAAATGCTTAAACTGCAGATAATAACGGCGTATAAACAAAATAATTTCCCAGTGCGCATCCGTCAATTCAATCGCATTGTGTTCGGCCAGCTGTTTTGCAACGTCTTCATTCCAATCCGTTAAATTAACCAAAAAGCCTTGCCCATTAGTTTCCGGGCAGACCTTATTAACGGTCAAGACCATGATAAGATCGACGGATTGCTAACAGTCAAGCCGACCAATCCGGCATAATCAATCACCGTGATGCCGTTAACCAATTCATCCGCACCGATGCCCCTGACTTCAAGATCCTCAGCCAAAACATACAACCGATTTTGCAATAGCAACTGCGCCAAGACATCGCTGAAACTGCCTTTATGCAACAGGCGCAACACGGCATTCTCAAGAAACACCACATCATCACCGGCCGCTATCCGTTCCAGGATAGCTGTAGCGATGGGCGACTGAAATATAAGGTGTAGCATATTAGTGACTATCCGTTAATTTAAGCCCGATAATCCCTGCAATCACTAAAGTAAGCGATAATAAGCGGTACCAATCGACGGATTCTTTAAACAATATAATGCCCAATATCGCCACGCCGACCGCGCCCATACCCGTCCAAACCGCATACGCCGTGCCTAGCGGCAAGGTTTTAAGCGCCCACATCAACAAACCGAAACTGCCGATTCCTGACAAGGCCGTGACTACGCTGGGCCAAAGTTTGGTAAAACCCTGGTTATATTTAAGACTTAAGGCAAAAATTATTTCCACGAACCCTGCGGAAAATAAAAGCAACCACGCCATCAACCTCTCCTTTCTTTGTGCATAAAAAACGGGTATTTTACAATAATATGCGAAAACCCAGCACTCAATCTAAATAATCCATTATGAATTCCCGCACTATACTGACCGTTACGCAACTCAATCGGGCAACCGGGCAGTTACTGGGCGAACATTTCCTGAGCGTCTTGGTAGAAGGCGAACTCTCCAACGTGACGCAACCCTCGTCGGGTCATCTATACTTTACGCTGAAAGACGCCAATGCCCAGGTGCGCTGCGCCTTGTTTAAAACGCAGCAACGCCGACTGGCGTTTAAACCGGAAAACGGAAAACAGGTCATCGTTAAAGCGCAAGTCAGTTTGTATGAACCCAGAGGCGATTTCCAGCTGATTGTCGAGCATATCGAAGAAGCCGGGGACGGCGCTTTACGACGGGCATTTGATGCGTTAAAGCTGAAACTGTCGCAGGAAGGCCTGTTCGATAGCGCCAACAAAAAGCGGCTCCCTGCCCTGCCCAGAGCTATCGGCGTCATCGCATCGCCGTCAGGCGCCGCTATCAGGGATATACTCACGGTATTAAAAAGACGTTTTGCCGCCGTGCCGGTTATCATTTACCCGGCGGCCGTACAAGGCAATAACGCAAAACATGAAATCGCTGCGGCGATAGCGCTGGCCAACGAATTACAACAGTGCGATGTCCTTATTTTGGGGCGGGGCGGCGGTTCCCTGGAAGATCTCTGGGCGTTCAATGAAGAAATAGTCGCCAGGGCTATTTACGCCAGCGCCATCCCTATCATCTCAGCCGTAGGCCATGAAACCGATGTGACTATCGCCGACTTTGTCGCCGATTTACGCGCCGCAACGCCTAGCGCCGCCGCCGAACACGCCACCCCGGATCAACTGGAATGGCTGTCCCGGTTCGTGCAGTTGGGAACGCGATTAGAACAACTACTGCAACGCAAGCTTAGCCAAAAACAACAGTCCTTAGCCTGGTTAAGCAAACGCTTGCAACAGCAACATCCCGGCCAAAAACTGGCCCGAAACGCGCAGCGTATCGATGAACTGGAAGCCAGACTCAACCAGCTTATGCAGGCGAAACTTCGCCATCAAAAAACCCTAGTTAATGGAACCATCGCCAAATTATGGCAATACAATCCCGCCGTCACCGTCAACAATTATCAACAAAAACAGGACTATTTAAGCAAACGCCTGATTGCCGTCATCTTTCGCAAACTGGAACGGCTACAGCTAAGGTTATTAAATACCAGTCAGACATTGCACGCCGTCAGCCCGTTAGCAACGCTAAGCCGGGGCTATGCGCTGGTTATCAATCCGGTATCCGGGCAAATCATCCGCTCTACAGCACAGTTAAAACCGGGGGACAGCGTAGAGACACATCTCGCCCAGGGTCACTTTACCAGCCGGATAGACACTATAGTCAGCAGCAAAGTACAAGACTAAACCGCTTCAGCTTTTAGATAAAATACCGTTGTTTATCAAAATTATTGGTTTCACCCACTACCTAAAAAACTATTGGTTTTAGGAATAACTTTACGGAAAGTTAAATTGATCCGTCCCTCCATGAGGTTTTTTTCGATTGGAACGCTATGTAGCCAGTGGTGTTGGAAATCAGGCCGCATAATCAGTAAGGTGCCGCTACGTAACAACAGCCTGCCATTTTTTGAAGACTTTTTATGCCTAAACTCAAACAGCCGTTCTGCGCCAAACGTCAATGAAACGATAAAGGGTTGCTCACCCAGTTCCGGTTCATTATCCGCATGCCAGCCGACATAATCCTCGCCATTGCGATACCAGTTAACCAATACCGAATTAAATGAAAAATCCAGGCACAGCTCGATTTTAGCTCTAATATCAGATAACAAAGACGTCCATGAGCGGGTTTCCAGCAGGTTATTACTATAACTGTACGTAATTCCCGGATCGGCGTGCCACGTCTGTAATCGAGGTAAGATAAATTGCCGTCCGGCGACAATGTAGTGATTATCGGGCCAGTTTTGCTCTTGCAGTAAACGGTGGTAGATGCGCTCACCATCGGTCGCCGCATAAAAATCTTCGATCACTTCAAATTCGGTGTAGCAAGTCATCGGCGCTAGCCCTTGATTAGGTTAAAGAATGAGTAGTAATGTGCGCTACCAGCGCACTGTCCATAGTCGTCACATGCAAGCCGAACCATTGCGGGAGACGCTCCCTGACAAAGGAACGGCCAAATGTGATCATGCCTTTATTAACACGAGTCTTAAATTGCTTGAATTCGCCGAGCACACGCTGATGTTCGCCAGTGTGTTCAATCTCCCCCGGATAAGCAAATTGCTGCATCAATTGATTTTCACGGTCGAAATGTTGCTCGGTGTGTTCATGCAATTTCTGGAACAAGGCCGGAAAATCCGCATTGCCGGCGGTATCCAGCTGGTTTAACAGGGCGATAAATTCATCATGATCACGGTCAATAAGATCGTAGCCGACGATAAGTACGGTGTTTTTTTCAATCAAAGCCATGGGTTTTCCTATTAGGTTGCAAAAATATACGTGTATGCTTAATCCAGACGATAACCTTCTTCCATTAAGACCCGTCTTACCACAGGTCGTGTGAGCATCAATCGATAATGATTTAAGCACTGCTCGGGTAATGCAATCCCGATTTTATCGGCCCAAAATTCGACATAAAATAACGCCGCATCGGCGATGCTGAAAGCCCCTATGGCATAGCCTTGAGGCGATAAGCTGTCATTGATAATTGCAAAGCCGCGTTTAACCATTTCCATGCCTTGGGCTTTCACGGCCTCATAATCGGCGGGGCTAGGTGCAAACTTATCCGTTGTAAAAATCCGGGCAAACCCTTGTCCATGCAGCGTACCGACCACGTAATCCATCAGTTCGATGACGCGTGCGTCACCTTCTGGATCGCCGGGCAGCAGCTTGGGCTTATGAAAGCTACGCGCCAACCAATAGGCGATTGCCTGAAATTCGGTGAGTGCCGTGCCGTCGTTGCGAACCAGCGTCGGGATGGTCGCTTTAGGGTTTATGGACAGGTATTCCGGCGTATGTTGAGTTCCGGCCAAGAGGTTGACGATATGAGCTTCAAACACCAGATCGAGTTCTTCCAATAAAATATGGATGCCCGTCGAGCAGGAGCCAGGAGTTAAATATAATTTCATCATTGTCATAACGGTAGGGTGATGGCTTGCGTTATCCGCATTCCAGAAAATAGGTGTTGACATGGATGGCGAAGTTTTGCCAAAGCTCAGCAATGTCATGCCTGACTTCATTAACGTAAGCCTTGTCAGGTTTATGTTCGCCGGGGAAATTGGAGAGGGCGCAGGAGGTGCGATGCTTATCGACGACAACTAGCAAAAATTCATCAATGAAGCCATCGAATACGGGTAACATGCGTTTGGTCAATTCAGATAAGCCTTGATTGACTGGACTGGTGCTGGAATCGAATGGCAAGGATTTCACATACACGAGGCCATCGTCATAAAACTGTTGCAATACAAGTAACACGTTCCGTTGAAAACAACCCTCCCATTGTTGCTGCGAAAGATCTTGAGCAAGTAAATGCTCGTAATGCTTTTTTAGCAACGGCTTTCGTTGAACAATATACTGATTGAGTTGATTAATACTGTCGGTGTTTTTCTGGTCTATTATCATCATGGACATTGGCTATTTCAAAGTCAGTGCTGTAAAAAAGTAACGGTATTTACCGATCTGTCCCTTCGAGAGTTTGCTCCACACGAGTGACACTGATTAATTCAGGGCTTGTTACCAACGTTAAGGCCGACAGGTTTGCTTGTGTCGGTAAGGGGTAAATTCCTTGGAAGCTGTCGTCCTGAAAATCAGCGTCATCAGCAAAAATGATATTCAAATGAGCGGTCAATCGGTCAGGTAGTCGATACCACGGCGCCAAATCTTTGGCTTGCGTACAGATCGAACCATGGCTTATGAAATCGAGTTTTCCTTGTTGGTTGCAATATTTCATCAACGTATAAGCGTTGACGATAAACCGCAGGCGTTTCCAACCCCGCAATTTTGCATGCCAACGTGATTGATCTGGTTCCAGATTTTCGAGTAGTAGTTTGTAATTACCCGACGAAAGTACAGATTCAACTTCGTAGGCAAAAGTTAATGCTTGGCTAAAACTCCATTCAGCAGGAATACCCGCATGTACCAGGGTAAAGTTGAGTTTGGTATTATGATGAATCAGTGGCCTTTGGCGCACCCACTTAAGGAGTTCGTCCCGATCAGGTGCATTCAGAATTTCTGCCAGCCTATCGTTGGCTTCCGATGGTATAAAACCCTCAGCTAACCTCAATAAATGTAATTCCTGATCGCCCAGCACCGTAACGGCTTTTTTGCCCAAACCTTTGACAAATCTTAATACAGCCAAAGACTCCGGCCCTTTATTGATTAAATTTCCGGCAAACCATAAGCTGTCATTTTCCAGGTCGAACTGTATTTTTTCCAGTAAGTTTAGTAGGGATTGATAACAGCCGTTTACACTGCCAATGGCGTAGGTCGTCATGGTTTTAGCTTCCTCGTCAATACGAGTTAAAATCTCATCTTATCTTTCACCTATCAATTTTGATGCCAGATTTGCCGAAGCTTGAATGATTAGAGCTTTAACATCCCTCTATTTGCAGGTCATCGATAGTTAAGTTATTAATGCAACGGCATTAATAACGCGAACGTAAAAATAAAGAAATGCAATTATCGTCGCTGCCTAGTGTTGACCAAAATACGCATTAAATTGTTGATTTGTAACAAACCCCCTCTCTTGGGTATCCAATTGTCATTTATGTAACCTCAAAATGGTTAAGATTACATTTAAGTGCAGCCAGCCATTGAACCCTACTTAATGCGTCGTAACCTGGATGTCGTAAAACAACCCAGCAATCTAATAATTGTTATAAATCCGTAATGATCACGACAAGTCTAGACTAGGTGGTTTGTCATATATCATTAAAATATATGACAAAACTATAATTCAAAATTATGGTTTGAAATTTGCTTGATTCATTAACTACGGCAAAGCCTTGCCCAGCAAACGTGATCACAGGTGATTTATGAACAAAATCGGCATATTTTTCGGCACAGATACCGGCAGTACCAGACTGGTAGCCAAAAAAATTTATAGTCTTTTGGGGGCAGATGTAGCCGACAAACCCAAAAACATCAATCGAACCCGTGTCGAAGACTTATTGCAATACAATGCTTTGATTCTAGGTACACCCAGCTATGGTGTTGGTGATTTGCCTGGATTGGCAGTTGGCTGCCAGGAAGCCAATTGGGCAGAATTTGTCCCCCACCTGGATGGCGTCGATCTCTCCGGCAAACGGGTGGCTTTGTTTGGCTTGGGGCATCAGGAACGCTACGCGTCACGTTTCGCCAGCTCACTGATCCAGTTATATAGAGTCTTCTACGGCTATGGCGCTGATATGGTTGGGCGTTGGAGTACCGAAGGTTATCAATTCCAGTTCTCCGATTCGGTGATCGACAACCAGTTTGTTGGCTTGGTGCTGGATCAACGCGGCCAAGCGCATTTGACCGATGAACGACTCAGCGCCTGGCTGGCGCAGGTGACGCCGTTGCTCCTTGCAAAGCAGGCGGAAGCAGCATAACCGATGCCTGTAATCCCGATCAATGAGGATACGCTTGGTTTCGAATAATATCAATAAAGTTTGTAATGTTATTCGGTTTTTAGCTCCCAAGCCGGTCGGAGGTTGCACCTCCGACCGGAACGTTTGAATAACCCATTGTTACAAAA